>JAEZKX010000181.1 GCA_023436025.1 Pseudomonadota bacterium
ACCCCACTCGCGCAGATCGCGCCACACGCGGCGGCTGCCGTAGGTGCAATCGCTCGCGGCAAAGCTTTGCCGGATCAGCCCGGTGAGCTTCTCGTTGTCGGTCGCCCGTCGTGACGGCTGGCGGCCATCCCACTCGTAAAAGCCGCTGGCAGACACCTGCAGGACCCGGCACATGACCCGGACCGGCCACTGCGCGCGATGCGAGGCGATGAAGCCATACCTCACATCGGGTCCTTCGCGAAGTAGCCGAGCGCCTTTTTTAGGATGTCGCGCTCCATCTTGACCTTAGCCAGCTCTCTGCGCAGCTGCTCGTTCTCGCCTTGCAGGTCCGTCTTCAACGGAGCGCCAGGAGCCGCCTCGTAGCTGCCTGCCCGAGCGTTCCTGACCCAGTGCCCGATCAGGCTGCGATTGACACCCAGGTCACGCGCCACAGAGGCCATCGAGTTGCCAGGCGTCGTCGCCAGCCTGACGGCCTCTTTCTTGAACTCTTCGTTGTAATGCTTCCTTGAAGCCATCTCGTTCTCCAGAACACATGTTGCCATTCAATGTGTCCGGAGAATCGGGGGCAGCCCATACGGCCATGTGGTGCTGACGCATGAACGGGAGCAGTTTGCAGCGGGCATCACGCAAGCTGAGGCCACCGAGCTTCTGCGCAAGGACGTGAGGCTCGCTGAGCGAGCTGTGCTGCGGCTGATCTCGGCGCCCCTGACGGACGGGCAGTTCGATGCGCTGGTCTCTTTCACCTTCAACCTCGGTGCCGGGGCGCTACAGCGCTCGACACTGCGGCAGAAGGTGAACCGTGGAGAGCACGAAGGCGTCCCTGCTGAGCTCATGAAGTGGGTGCGGGCTGCTGGGAAAAAGCTGCCGGGGTTGGTTCGTCGAAGGCGAGTCGAGATCTCGATATACGCTGATAAATACTCACCAAGCGCGACGATACAAACAAATACACTTGTTAAAATGGACATAGGGTGACGCGCATCCCTGCAGGTTAAAATGAAATTATATGTTACATTTTAAGAATGCTCTTGTAATCTTAGATCAAGCTCGAATGGCATGAACGAAGCGAGCACGCCCAATGCTTTCATAACCCAGCAAGAATGTTCCTTAGGTCTGAGAACGTGACGCACGCACAAAGCGGTGTTTCTCGACGAGATGAATCTGATGGTGTCGCGGACCGAACTGCTGTCGCTAATTGCGCCTTATGCACTCTGTGCCAAGACCGCCTCAGTGCATTTGAAGCTAAAAATTAAGGCCGCTATTTTTCGCTCTCGATGTGCTGGTCTAATACCGAAAATTCACTGAACAAGATCTGTGTCGATTTATGAATGCTCACGCTTTTTTCAATCTAAAAAGTAAAAATAATTTTATATTTTTGATTGCCCTGCTCCTTTTGGTTTTTAGGTTTTTAATTGGAGCGACTACTGAGATTGTTGGGGGGCAATATGATACCGATGGCTTGGCATATTTGGTGAACATTGGATACTGGGGGCACTCCCAAGACCCTATTCGGCCACCGTTCTTCCCGTTGCTTGGCTGGGCGGTAATGCAAACCGGTATTCCTTTTAGGATATTTCTTGAGCTTGTTTTTATTGCGTCAACTTTTTGGCTTTTTATTTTGGTCAAGAAAGAATTTGGTGGGGTTGTTGCGCTCGCTGTATTGGTGGCTACAATTTTCAATCCATACACTATTCGAAGCTTTACTGAGGCTCAAAGAGAGCCGGTTTTGCTCGTCTTGTACATGCTTGCTTTTTCTGCCTTGATGAGTTTTTTGATTAAGCTTAAGCAGGGCAAGGTGCCTTATTTTTTTACGCTAATTCTGTCTTTGTTATTTGGATTTATTATATTAACACGAGAAGGTGAAGAGTTATTTTCTTTGGTGATTTTTATCGCGCTCTTTCTTTCTGTATTTTTATTTTTCAACGGTGTCGAAAAAAAGAAGTTTTATTTGCTGTTCTTTGCCGCGATTGTGCCTGTTTTTCTCCTTCTTAAGGTGACTTCAGTTTTAAATGGTCACTATTTTGGAGTGTCTGGGTACCGAGGTATTTTTGCATATCAGACCAAGCTTCTCAGTCAACTTCATCGCGTCAAGTCCGACGATGCAGTGAGATATGCACCCGTCACCAACAGTGTTTTTCTTATTGCCTCTCAGAAAAGTCCAGCTTTTGCTGAATTTGGATCTTCCATCACCCAGCGGACTGGATTTTATGAGTTACTTCGCGAGCATTCATCCTCCTTTGTTGGAAAATTAGAGATTGATCCAACACGAACTATTTGGGCTTTAAATAAAGCATTGGATGATAAGTATGGACCGGACGGAACGCTTAAGGCATTGAAGCTAGGGGAGGCTGAGCGTGAGCTCGAAAATATGTTGAATTCAGGTCTGCTCCCTTCTTATTCTATAGGGCTTCCTTATCCTTTTGATCCCAATTTAAGTCACTGGATTTCATATTGGCCTTCCGCTTTTTATAATGTATTAAGAGACACAATTTTTTTGGAAGGTGATTTTTCTGGCTTGGGTAAGCGTAGTGATTTTAATCCGGAGAATTTCGATAAGGCTTATAATCGTAGAACGGTAATTGTGTCAAAGCAATTCGAGGGAAGAATGAACTGGGTGAGAGAATTTATTGTATTTTCTTACCCTTGGATTCTAGGCTTTGCATGCCTGCTCACAATTCTATTCCCCGTTAGGAAATTTGGCAGAGTTGCAGCAGTTTGGCTGGGTATAATATCTATTTATTTACTTGCCCGTGCAGCAGCTACTTCAATACTTTATGTGAGTGTGGCGCCAGTTGCCCGTTACATGGTTTTTTCCGCCCCGTTATTTGCGATTTGTTTGGTTGTTTTTGTTGCCGGGACGAAATCTCGGATTCAGGCTAACCTAGCAATAAAATAGCTTATTGCGATAAAGGGTTAGGGATGGTGTTCAAAACATATTCGCCAATGAACGCTGAGATGTGGTGTCTCGCGTGGTGACGAATCCAGCGCGCTTTGGGCCCCAAACAAGGCCATTTCATCCTTGCCGCGGGGCCTGTGCTCGATATCTGACACACTTAGATGTACGGTCCCAGGAAGTCATGGTGCATTCTTTAGCCTGGAACAGGAGAAAGCACTATGGCAATCCGCCTGCATGGCAGCGCCCGCACAACGCCGCGTATCCGCGCAGAACTCCAGCTAGCGACCGGCTCCCATCGGTCCTTGGCTAAGCTCTACGGCATCAACCCCAAGACCGTTGCCAAGTGGCGTGCGCGCACCTCGGTGCTCGATGAGCCTATGGGTCCTCGGGACAGAGCAAGCCAGCATCTTTCTCAAGAGCAAGAACACCTGGCAATTGCATTACGCAAGCAAGGGCATCTGTCGCCGGACGATCTCATGGGGCAGCTCCTGGAGATGGCCCCCAAACTCAGCCGCAGCGCCTTGCATCGATGCCTGCAGCGTCACGGAATCAGTCGACAGCCAGCAATGCAGGCGCCGCGAAGGCGCGGAAATTTTGAAGAAACGACGTTGGGC
>JAEZKX010000184.1 GCA_023436025.1 Pseudomonadota bacterium
CGCGTCGCGCGCATCGCCGCATCGCCCCCCAGCAGGAGCAGCTGGCACGGCAGGTTCTGCCGCAGCACGGCGATCGCGCGCTGCGCCGCCGGTTGCGCCAGCCAATCCTGCAGGCCGGGCACCTGCGCCGGGCCGCCGACCAGCTCGGCGCCTTCCAGCTGCGGCGCGCGGGCCATCAGCGCGTCCCACACCGCAGGACCCGGGACCAGCGCGCGGCCATGCCAGGGTCCTTCGCCCTGCAGCCGCACGATGCCGAGCGCGGCCAGCGGACCGTGCACCAGCAGGTCCTCGAACTGGTCGCGCAAGGCGAAGGGACGTTCGGGTGCCTCGGCCTCCAGCCAGTGCAGCGCCAGTGCGGCGGTCGGCTGCGGCTGCCCGTCGGGATGCAGCAGCCGGCAAAGGGTCGCCAAGCCTTCGTGCGCTTGCGGCAGGCAGGCCAGCAGCAGCAGGTCCTGCAGCAGCTTGGACTGCATCGGAGACAGCGGCAGCGCCTCGATGCGGGCCAGCGCGTGCATGACCGGTCGCGGCTGTGGCACCGGGCCGGTGTCGGCGGCGAAGCGAGCGGTGAAGGCGAGCGCGGCGGCGAGCGGATCGCGCTCGTCAGCGGGCGCATCCACGCTGCGCGCGAGCCGCCGGGCGACCTGCGCCAGCGCCTGGCGCGTGTGCAGCCGCATGGCGTCCACCAGCGCCTGCAGCGGGGTGGCGATGGGGGCGTCTTCAGGGCGTTTCATAGACGATCCTCACGACGCATCCGAGCCAGGGCAGCCAGCCCGGATCCAGGTCCAGCGCCAGCCGGCGGATCGCGGTGTCCACCTGGTCCAGCGACAGGTGCAGTTCGATCCAGCCCGGCTCCATGCGCAGCCGTCCCGGCCGCTGGCAGACGGCGAGCACGCGCGGCTCGGGCAGTTCGCGCGCCTTGCGCGCCAGCCAGCGTTCCCATTCGGCCGCCACCCGTTCGGCGGCAGCGAGCGTGGCGGGGCTGGGTTCCGCAGTTGGCAAGGCGCCGCCGCAGAAGGCGAGCAGCACCGCGTCGTCTGCCGGAACACCGAGTGCGCGGCCGAGGGCGTGCAGCAGCAAGCGGACCCCTTCGTCACTGTCTTCCAGCGCGTCCAGCAGTCCGGACGGCTCGACGCGCGCCAGCCAGAACAGAGCGCCGGCGAAGCGCGTGTGCAGCCAGTGCTGCGGCTGCGACAGCTCGGGCATCCGCGGCTGGGGCTGCGCGTCGGCCGGCGTGGCGGGCTGCTGCGCTGGGGCAGCGAAGACATTCGCCGCGGGCGACGCGGTGCGCGCGTTCACGGCGTGCGTCCTCGCGGCTGGCGGCAATGGGACTGCCGGCTGCGGCAGCGCGAGCCGCGCGCGTGCCGCGGACACCTGCTGCTCGCACCGCGCCGGCGACAAACCGTGCGCGCCATGCTGGCAAGCGCACAGCAGCACCGTCAGCACGTCGGCGTGCTTGCGCACGAACCAGCCGCGCGCGGCTGCCCACTGCAGCAAGGCTAGCGCCGCGCGGCTCCACGCGATCGTCGCCTGCGGCGCAGCGGCTTGCGCAGTGCGCGCCGGTGATGCGGCGAGCGCGCGCGCAAAACCCGCCGTGCGCGGACACGCCTCGAACAGCCGCAGCCACGCGGCCAGCGGCAACGCGCGCAGCGCCGCGGTGAGGCAGGCCGTGCGCTCCTCGCCCGTGACCAGCCGCATCAGCACCGGCCAGACAAGTTCCGGCGTGCGTGCCAGTTCGGCGCAGGCGTGGCGCAGCACTTCCTCGCTGCGCCAGCCGGCCTGCGGGATAAGCCCCATGCGCTGCCAGGCCCAGTCGCGCCCGGTGTCGCCGAGCGCGGCGCGGTACACGAGGTCGGCCAGCGCTTCCTGCCGATTGGCGTAGCGCACGCAGTTGCCGTCGTCACGTTCCATGGCGCGGGCGATCGCCTGCTCCAGGGCGTCGCCCCAGGCGCGACCCACCTCGGTGTCGACCGGGTCGCCGCGCCAGCGCAGGTGCAGCGGCAGCCGCCGGATCAGCAGCCATTCTTCCGCGCCGGCCCAGCGCGCCGCGATGCGGTCGCCGTCCTGCGCCCGGAACGCGTCCTGCCAGGCAGCCAGCCGATGCGGCTCCACCACGTCGGCCGTGCGCAGCCGCGTGTGCATGCGATGGATCGTGAGGGTCATCGCATCACCCGCCTTCCTCTTCGTTCTCCCGCAGCGGCGGCCGCCCCAGCACGTAGCCGGTGCCCAGCGACGCATCCCCCGCGATCGCCGGCTCGAAGCCGGCCGAGCGGCCGATCACCGAGGAAATGCCGACGTGCGAACCGACGCCCGCGCGCACGCCGGTCTCGGCGGTGCACAGCGTGAAGGCGGTGTGGGCCGGCTTGTGCTGCTCGATCAGGCGCCGCACGCAGGTGAACTGCTCGGTGCTCAATGCGGCGCCGACCGTGACGGTGAAGCGATGCGCGAAATCGTCGAAGTCGGGCGCCGCCGCGTCCGCGATGGGCTCGGGATCGGGCTCGCCGATGCGCCCGCCCACGCGGTAGCCGCCGCCCAGCACCGCCTGCGAGATCACCGACTCCGCGTTGCCGAACACGCCGCCGCCGCGCAGCCGGAACTGCTCGATGATCACCACCTCGGCTCCGGTCAGCAGCTCCAGCATCCGCTGCAGGCTGGCGAGCGTGCCGCGGGTGCGGAACAGCGTGGCCGCCTGCGGGATCAGCCGCCGCTGCACCGCCGCCGGCCAGCACGGGTCCAACGCCAGCCCGATGAACTGCGCCAGCCAGGGCAGGGCGTCGCCGGGTGCGATGCGCGGATCGAGCAGGCGGTGCCGTCCGGTCGCGACCACCTCCCATTCATCGAGCTGCGCGGCGATCGGCGCCAGCAGCCGGTACAGGAACTCGCGCGCCGCCGGCTCGCGCCACAGCGTGCGCGGCAGCAACTGCAGCAGTGGGTGGCCCGGGTAGTCGATGCGCGCGGCGCGCAGCCGCGGGCTCTTGCCGCGCGTGCCTTGGAGGCGGAACACGAGCCACAGGTAGCGGCCGGGCGGCGCGATCACCGGGGCGTCGTAAAGCGCAAAGCCCTCGGCCGGCGCCGGCGCCAGCGGCCGCAGCGACGGATCGCGGTACAGCGCCTGCGGCTCGCGCTCGGCCAGCGTCCAGCTTGCCTTGGACATCACCGGCGGCGCGCCGTCCGCCAAAGCTCCGCCGATGGGGTCGTCGAAGTCGAGCTCGTCGCGCGTGAAGGCCCAGAAGCGCAGCGCCGTGCCTTCGGGCAGGCAGGCTTCGACCACCAGCCGCCCCCAGCGCGACTGGTCGTGTTCGGCGTCGAGCGCGACGCCGAACAGCAGCCCCTCCTGCACGTAGCGCCCGCGCGCCGGCGCCGCATGGCGCACTCCTTGCGCGGTCCAGTAAGCGACGCGGCCATCGGGTGCGTGCGCGATGCCGCGGCCGTCGTAGTTGGGCGCGAGCAGCCCGGGCAGCGGCTGCGGCACGGCGCCGATCTGCAGCCGGCGGAACTCCTCGCCGGTGCGCTGCGCGATCACCAGCACCTGGTCGCCGGGCTCCACCAGCAAGTCCGTGCAGAAGGCCGCCGGGATGGTCGCTTGCGTGGAGTGCAACGCGTGCAGCGTCGCAGCCGGCTGGCCCGGCGCCGTCAACACCCAGGCCGCCCGGCCACCCTTGCGCTGCGCCCCGATCGCCAGGCGCTGCGCGCCCCCGACCGCCGGCCACGCAGTGCGCTCCGGCTCGTCGCAGGGCCCGAGCTGCCAGGTCGTGCCGTCGGCCAGCAGCACGTAGACCGCAGCGCCGTCACCCGCCAGGTCCAGCGGCGCCGCCGGCATGGGGATGCGACGTGCCACCTGCTGTTGCCAGGTGTCCACCAGCCACACCGACTGGTCCTGCGGATCGGCGATGCAGAGGAAATCACTCGCGTCGCAAGCCAGGGCCAGCGGCCGCGGCGGCAGCGCGCCGCCGGCCACGTGCTCGGAGCCGGTGAAGGCGAAGGGGTGCGCCTCGTTCTCGTGCACGCCGACGGCATCGGTGCGGCCCCACAGCACGATTTCGACGGCGCCTGCTTCCGGCTGCGCGTGGAACAGGCGGCAGCGGGCATCGAATGCGAGCCCCGCATAGCCGCCGTCGAAGGGCGCATCGGCGTCGGGAGGCGGCGACACCGGGTCGCTGCTTTCCAGCATCACGACTTCGCCGACCACGGCCGTGCCTTGGTGAGCGCACAGCTTCCACTGCGCTCTGCCCTGCAGCACGCGCTGGCCGCTGTCGGGGATGAGGCGCATCAGCATTCCTCCTTCATCACCGGCACCGCCACCGGTGGTCGCACCGGCGGCGGCGCGACCCCGGTGCCGGGCGCTGGGAGCGGCGTCGCATCGTCGACCACGGTGACGGCCACCAGCGCCGGCACTTCCCAGTCGGCCAGGCGCAGCACCTCGATGGACGACCAGGTCTCCGGCTGGCCCGACGCGCCCGGCGTCGCGAAGTCCAGCCGCAGCGACTCGATGTACTCCACGCCTTCCACCTGCATCGCCGCGCCTTCCAGCTCGCGCGCCAGCACGCGCCGCCCCAGCGGCCAGCCGCGTCCGTCCGGGCCGTGCGGTGGCAGCGGCGCCAGGTACTGGCGCAGCAGCATGTCGACCCAGTCGCGCACTGCGTCCAGCCCGTAGCCCTCGCGCACCTTTACCGACACCGCCACCGCGATGCGACGGTAGGTGGGCGGGATCACGTACAGCTCGGTGGTGACCAGGCGCCAGCGATCGAGCCAGGCGCAGACCTGTGCCAGCTCCCAGGCGTCGGGCAGCGGCGCATCGGGATGCTGCGGATCGCGCGCCGGCCAGACGATCACGCTGACGCAGCCCGGCTTGCGCTCGCGGCCGGGCGCATGGAACAGCGGCAGGCATTCGGCGCGCGCGAGTTCCAGCCCGGGCGTCTCCTTCGCCAGGCTGGCGAAGTCGTCCTGGCACACGGCGCGCCAGTTGCGGCGCAGCTCGGTGGGGATGCGGCGCAGCGCTTCGTCGATGCCCTCGCTGTCGAGGCCGCCGTAAGTCTTGAGCGGATTGGCGACCTTGACGCCCGGGGGCATCGCCGGCCGCCGCAGCGGAGTGGGAGGCGCCGGCGAAAGCAGAGTGGTGCCGAGCTTGTCGATCGCCATCGGCGGCACATTGCCAGCCGCGCCCTGGCTGGTGTGGTAGCGGTTGACGCGGATGCGCTCGCCCAGCTGCGGCACGCGGGCGCCGAAGCGCACCGTGCCGGCTTCGGCATCGACGGTGAAGTGCGCATCGGCGGGACCGGAGGCGTCGAGGTTGGGCTGCCAATGCCAGTCGGTCCACACGCCTTGTTCCTCGACCTGCACTTCCACCGGGTAGCGCGCATCGAGCACCACCGGTGCTTCGGCCAGTGTGTAGACCTGCCCCGGCTGGCCCGTGCCGGTGCCGAGCAGTTGCGCGCCGGCGGCCACCACCTGCTCGCAGGGCGCGGCATTCAGCGTGAGCAGCTGCACCTCGCCGATGCGGCTTCGGTCGGTGCGCCAGGCGCGCAGCCAGAACCACAGGCGCTGCGCGCGTTCGTCGTCCAGCTCCGGCGGGAAGTCGCCGGTGCCCGCGAGTCCCGCGGGCGCCGCCGGCGCGCCGAGCAGCGCCAGGTCGGCGGGCAGTTCCAGCCGCACGGTGCCTTCGCAGGTGAACGCCTCTGTGGTGTCGCCGGCTACCCGCACGCTGGTGTAGGCCACGCTGCCATCGGCCTTGGGCTTGGCCAGCGAGGCCTGCCATTGCAGCGAAGGCGGCCTGCGGCCGCCGGCCGGCGCATCGTCGATCGTCGGGCACCCGGCCTTGGGGGAGA
>JAEZKX010000186.1 GCA_023436025.1 Pseudomonadota bacterium
CGCGCAGCAGGCGCAGGAAGGGCGCCGCCACGGCCGGGTCGAAGGCGAAGCTCGGGGGCAGTTGCAGCAGCAGGCAGTGCAGCTTGTCGCCCAGGCCGCCGGCCTGGGCCAGGAACGCTTCCAGCGGTCCCGCGCAGTCCACCAGCCGCCGTTCGTGCGAGACCGTCTTTGGCAGCTTGGCGCAGAAGCGGAAGTCCGCGGGCACGGCCGCCGCCCATTTCTCGTAGAGCGCGCGCCGGTGCGGGCGGTGGAACGAGGAATTGATCTCGGCGCAGGCGAAGCGCGTCGCATGGCGCGCCAGGTGCGAGTCGCCCGGCGGAAAGGCGTCCTGCGCGTCGCGCGGCAGGGACCAGCCCGCCGTGCCGATGCGCAGTTCGCCGTTCACCGGCTGCGCAGGTAATGCTTGCGCCAGAACACCAGCGCCATCGCCAGCGCGATGACGCCCATGGCCGCCATCACCCAGTACACCCCGTCGGCGACCTCGGTGAAGGGCAGGTGGTTGAAGTTCATGCCGAAGATGCCGGCGATCAGGTTCAGCGGCAGGAAGATGGCCGTGAGCGCCGTCAGGGTGCGCATGATGTCGTTGGTGCGGTTGCCCAGGGCCGAGAAGTGGATCTGCACCGCAGTCTCGGCGGTCTGCTGCATGCGGCGCACGTGGTGCACCACGCGCTGGATGTGCTCCACCACGTCGCGCGCGCGGGCCAGCAGGCCGTCGCGCTCGGCCTCGGGGATCCACGGCGAGGGCTGCTCGCGTTGCGCGTCCAGCCATTCCTGCACGGCGTCGTTCTGGTCCTCGGACATGTCCTCCAGCGTGTGCAGCGCATTGCGCGCGGCCATCAGCGCGGCCCAGTCGGAGCCGCGGCTGCGCGCGGCGAACAGGTTCTGCTGCCACTCGTCCAGCTGCGCATTGAGCACCTTGCGCAGCTCGAGGTAGCTGTCGACGAACATGTTCAGCATGCGCAGCATCAGGTCGGCCGGGCTCAGCGGCAGGCGGGTGCGCGCCGCCGCCGCCGCGCCCACGCTCTGGACCACGTCGCCCAGGTAGCGCTGGATGAAGGTGCGCGCGGCGGCGCAACCGGCCGGATGCACGGTGACCAGGAGGCGGTCGAACACCAGGAAGCCGACCGCGCGCGTGCGGATGCGGCCGAAGGCCGACAGCAGCTCGGTCGGCTCCGGCAGCGTGTCGCCCAGCTCCACCTGCACCTCCCGCTCGGTGGCCAGGCGCCGGAAGATCACCAGGTCGTAGATGGAGGTGTAGTCGTAGTTCGACGGGTGCGAGCGGTTGGCCAGGTCCTTCAGGTGCAGGTCCAGCACTGGCGAGCCGCCGATGGACTGCGCGATGTGCTGCAGCTGCGGCAGCTTCGACTCGAGCTCCTCGCGTTCCATGAACAGCCAGACGAAGCCGTCCGACGGCGCCGTCGCCGGCGGCTCGTCCAGGAAACGCAGCGTGTTGGCGCGGAACTCGACGATCTGCATCTCAGGCGCCCAGCTGCCGCGCCGCGTCGAGCGCGAAGTAGGTGAGCACGCCGTCGGCGCCGGCGCGCTTGAAGGCGAGCAGCGACTCCATCATCACCAGGTCGTGGTCGAGCCAGCCGTTGGCGGCGGCCGCCTTGAGCATCGCGTACTCGCCCGAGACCTGGTAGGCGAAGGTGGGCACGCGGAATTCGTCCTTCACGCGGCGCACCACGTCGAGGTAGGGCATGCCGGGCTTGACCATCACCATGTCGGCGCCCTCGGCCAGGTCCATGGCCACCTCGCGCAGGGCTTCATCGGTGTTGCCCGGGTCCATCTGGTAGACCTTCTTGTTGCTCTTGCCGAGGTTGGCCGCGGAGCCCACGGCATCGCGGAAGGGGCCGTAGAAGGCGCTCGCGTACTTGGCGCTGTACGCCATGATGCGGGTGTGGATGTTGCCGGCCGATTCGAGCGCGCCGCGGATGGCGCCGATGCGGCCGTCCATCATGTCCGAAGGCGCCACGATGTCCACGCCGGCCTGGGCCTGCGTCAGGGCCTGGCGCACCAGCACCTCGACGGTTTCGTCGTTGAGGATGTAGCCGGTGTCGTCCAGCAGGCCGTCCTGTCCGTGGCTGGTGAAGGGGTCCAGCGCCACGTCGGTCATCACGCCCAGCTGCGGGAATTCCTTCTTCAGGGCCTGCACCACCCGCGGCACCAGGCCGTCGGGGTTGCAGGCCTCGCGGCCGTCGGGAAATTTCAGCTGCGCCTCGATGACGGGGAACAGCGCCAGTACCGGAATGCCCAGGCGCACGCATTGTTCGGCCACGGGCAGCAGCTGGTCGAGGCTCAGCCGTTCGACCCCGGGCATGGAAGCCACGGGCTCGCGCCGGTTCGCGCCGTCCAGGACGAACACGGGGTAGATCAGGTCATGCGCGCTCAAGGCGTGCTCGCGCACCAGGTTGCGGGTGAATTCGTCGCGCCGCAGGCGGCGCGGGCGGCCCTGGGGATAGGGGGCAAAGGGCGTCATGGCGAAAATTGTGCCCGATGCAAGCCGGTCCCCCTCACTTCATGGGGTGGTCGCGTGGACGCCCAGGCTTGTAAGCCCGGATGGGCTTTGTTAAATTACGGCCCGGGCGGCATTGCCGCTCCCCGCTTTTCCTCCCTGAGCGGGCGCCTTGATGTGTGACAGCAAAAAGGCTTCCCAGCCCCGGCCCGAGCCGGGGTTTTTTTTGTCTGCGCCGCCCGCCCCACCTGCGCGCCTCGTCCGTACACTCGGCGCATGCTCTGGGTCAAGGCTTTCCATATCGTCTTCGTGGCCAGCTGGTTCGCCGGCCTGTTCTACCTGCCTCGCATCTTCGTCAACCTGGCCATGGTGGAGCCGGGTTCCGAGGCCGAGCGCCGCCGGCTGCTGCTGATGGCGCGCAAGCTCCTGCGCTTCGCCACCCTGCTGGCGGTCCCGGCCATCCTGCTCGGCGCCTGGCTGTGGCTGGGGTACGGCATCGGCCGCGGCCCGGGCAATGGCTGGATGCATGCCAAGCTCGCCGTGGTGGTGCTCACCATCGGCTACCACCACGCCTGCGCCGTGATGCTGCGCAAGCTGGAGGCGGGCACGAGCACGCGCAGCCACCGCTGGTTCCGCTGGTTCAACGAACTGCCGGTGCTGTTCCTGACGGCGGCGGTGGTGCTGGTCGTGGTGAAGCCGTTTTGAGCGCTGTCCCGGCCCGGCACAAGACCTCCGCCTGGCCCCTCGCCGCGGCCTACGCGGCACTGGTGGTCTACGCCAGCCTCTACCCCTTCACCGGTTGGCGCAACCAGGAAATCGCGCCCTGGGAATTCCTGTTCGCGGGCTGGCCGCGCTACTGGACCGCCTTCGACCTCGTGTCCAATGCGATCGGCTACGTCCCCCTGGGCTTCCTGCTGGCATTGAGCTTCCTGCGGCGCGGCCTGGTGCGCAGCTTCACCAACCACCCCAATCTCGCCGCCATCTCCGTGGCGGTCCTGGCCGGCGCGGCGCTGTCCTTCCTGCTGGAATGCGTCCAGGCCTTCCTGCCCTCGCGCGTGAGCTCGAACGTGGACTTCGGCTTGAACGTCCTGGGCACGCTGGCCGGTGCGGTGATCGCCGCCGGCCTGGAGGTGGGTGGCGCCATCGACCGCTGGAGCCGTTTCCGCGAGCGCTGGTTCATCCCCGAGTCGCGCGGCGCCCTGGTGCTGCTGGCGCTGTGGCCCTTCGCGCTGCTGTTCCCCGCCGCGGTGCCGCTGGGGCTGGGGCAGGTGCTGGAGCGGCTGGAGGGCGCGGTCGCCGACTGGCTGGCGGACACGCCCTTCCTCGAATGGATGCCGGTGCGCGAGATCGAGCTGCAGCCGCTGGTGCCGGCCGCGGAGCTGCTGTGCGTGGCACTGGGCGCCTTCATTCCCTGCCTGCTGGGCTATACCATCCTGCGCGGCATCGCCCGCCGGGCGGTGTTCGCCTTCGTCACCATCGGCGTCGGCGCCGGCGTGACGGCCCTGTCGGCGGCGCTGAGCTGGGGCCCCGCCCATGCCTGGGCCTGGATCACGTTGCCGGTGCGCGTCGGGCTCCTGTTCGGCCTGCTGCTGTCCATGCTGATGATCGCCGTGCCGCGCCGCGGCTGCGCGGCGGTGCTGCTGCTGGCGCTGGTGGTGCACCTGAGCGTGCTCAACCAGGCGTCGGCCAGCGCCTATTTCGCGACCACCTTGCAGGCCTGGGAGCAGGGCCGCTTCATCCGCTTCCACGGGCTGGCGCAGTGGCTGGGCTGGCTCTGGCCCTACGCGACGCTGCTCTACGTGCTGCTGCGGGTTTCGCGCCGCGAGACCGTGCCCGTCGCCGCACCCCCTTCTACAATCGTCTGATGCCGGACCCCTATTTCAAGCGCCACATCTTCTTCTGCCTGAATCAGCGCACCAACGGCGAGGCCTGCTGCGCGGACCACAACGCGCAGGCCGCCTTCGACCGCTGCAAGGCGCAGGTGAAGGCGGCGGGGCTGGCCGGCCCGGGCAAGGTGCGCGTCAACAAGGCGGGCTGCCTCGACCGCTGCCAGGGCGGACCGATCGCCGTGGTGTATCCCGAGGGTACCTGGTACACCTACGTCGACGTCCACGACATCGACGAGATCGTGGAGTCGCACCTGAAGAACGGCGAAGTGGTCGAGCGCCTGCTGACGCCGCCCAACCTGGGCCGCTGATGAACGCGCGCACCGAGCGCCTGGCGGTCGCCGGGCCGGCCGGTCGGCTGGACGTCCTGCGCGATCAGCCCGATGGCGCCTCCCGCGGCGTGGCCGTCATCGCCCATCCGCACCCGCTGTTCGGCGGCACCATGGACAACAAGGTGGTCCAGACCCTGGCGCGCGCCTTCGTGCAGTCGGGCTGGACGGCGGTGCGCTTCAATTTCCGCGGTGTCGGCGGCAGCGCTGGCACCTACGACGAGGGCCGCGGCGAGGTCCAGGACCTGCTGGCCGTGGTGGAGCAGCTGGCGCCGTCGGGCGAATTGGCCCTGGCGGGCTTCTCCTTCGGCTCCTTTGTCACCGTCCAGGCCCTGCAGACGCTCTGGGCCAGCCGCGAGATCGGCAAGCTGGTGCTGGTGGGCACGGCGGCGTCGCGCTTCCAGGTGCCCGCCCTGCCGGCCGATGCCCACGGGCGCACCATGGTCATCCACGGCGAGGCGGACGACACCGTGCCCCTGGCCGCCGTGCTCGACTGGGCGCGGCCCCAGACACTGCCGGTTACGGTCGTTCCCGGGGTGGAGCACTTCTTTCACGGACAATTGCCGCTTCTGAAGAACTTGGTGGTCCGCCACCTGGCAACCTAGACAGCAATGACCAATCGTTGGATGCAGGCGCTGCTGGCGCCGCTGTTCGCACTCCTGTGCCTTTCCGCCGCCGCCCAGGCTCCGCAACCCCCCGAGATCGCCGCCCGCAGCTACCTGCTGATGGACGCCAGCGCCAACCAGGTGCTGGCTGCGCGCGACGCCGACACGCCGGTGGAGCCGGCGTCGCTGACCAAGCTGATGACGGCCTACATCGTCTTCGACGCCCTCAGGGCCAAGAAGATCGACCTGAAGCAGACGTTCCCGGTGAGCGAGCGGGCCTGGAAGATGGAAGGCTCGCGCATGTTCATCGACCCCAAGATGCAGGTGCCGGTCGAGGACCTGATCAAGGGCATGATCGTGCAGTCGGGCAATGACGCCACGGTGGCCCTGGCCGAGGGCGTGGCCGGCTCGGTGGAGCGCTTCGTCGAACTCATGAACCAGCAGGCCAAGGCGCTGGGCATGAACAACACCGGCTACCGCAACCCCGAAGGCCTGACCGCGCCCGGCCACACGACGACCGCGCGCGACCTGGCGACGCTGTCGACGCGGCTGATGCAGGACTTCCCGGAGTACGTGGGTTACTACAAGATCCAGAAGTACCGCTACCAGGGCACGCCGACGGCCAACGACACCAACCGGAACATGCTGCTGTTCCGCGATCCGACGGTCGACGGCCTGAAGACCGGCCACACCGCGGCCGCCGGCTACTGCCTCATCGCCACGGCGCGGCGTGACTTCCCCAATCTGCCGGGCCGCCGGCTGGTGGCGATCGTCCTGGGCGCCAGCAGCGAGAATGCGCGCGCCAACGAAGCACAGAAGCTGCTCAACTGGGGTTACACGGCGTACGAGGGCCTGCGGCTGTTCGACGCCAACCAGCCGGTCGTCGAGCCCGCCATCTGGAAGGGCAGCGCCGACAAGATCAAGCTCGGCCAGACCCAGCCCATCGTGCTGGCCGTCCCGGCTGGCAGCGGCGCCCAGGTCAAGACCCAGGTGGCGCGTCCCGACCCGCTGGTCGCGCCCATCCAGAAGGGCGCCCAGGTCGGCACCCTGAAGGTCATGTCCGGCGAGCAGGTGCTGCGCGAGGTGCCGCTGGTGGCCCTGGAGGGCGTGGAGCAGGCCGGCGTCTTCGGCCGCGCCTGGGACGCCATCCGCCTCTGGATCAAGTAGCCCGCCAGGCCCGTCCATCCGGGCCCTTCCCCCGCCCCGGTTGAGGGAAATCCCTCGCCGGGCTATACTCGCGGGCTTTCCCGCAATTTGGGGCGGGGAATCTATTGCCATCGCGCTTTCGCGGTGGAATCGAAGTTTCACGACGTTTAGGGACGTTTTTCAATGCCAACCATCAACCAACTCGTGCGTCACGGGCGGGAAGTCGAGAAGATCAAATCGAAGTCCCCTGCGATGCAGAACAGCCCCCAGCGCCGGGGCGTGTGCACCCGCGTGTACACCACCACCCCGAAGAAGCCGAACTCGGCCCTGCGCAAGGTCGCCAAGGTGCGCCTGACCAACGGCTTCGAGGTCATCTCCTACATCGGCGGTGAAGGCCACAACCTGCAGGAACACAGCGTCGTGCTGGTCCGCGGCGGCCGTGTGAAGGACTTGCCGGGCGTGCGCTACCACATCGTGCGCGGCTCGCTCGACCTGCAAGGCGTCAAGGATCGCAAGCAGGCCCGCTCCAAGTACGGCGCCAAGCGCCCGAAGAAGGCCTGATCCATTCCAGCGTTTGTCGGTGCTCGAAACGCCCTGGCAGGCGGATTCGAAGCGTAGTGACCCACTGTCGGGTCGAGTAAGCGGGCCGCCGGATGGCGCCCTGGGTCCCCAGAGGGCCAGCTGAAGCAAATTGAGAGGTTAGAAATGCCACGTCGTCGCGAAGTCCCTAAGCGTGAAATCCTGCCGGATCCCAAGTACGGCAACGTCGAGCTCGCCAAGTTCATGAACGTCATCATGCAAGGCGGCAAGAAGGCGGTCGCCGAGCGCATCGTCTACGGTGCCCTCGAGCAGATCGAGAAGAAGAACCCCGGCCGTGACCCGGTCGAGGCCTTCACCATGGCCATCAACAACGTGAAGCCCATGGTCGAAGTGAAGTCCCGCCGCGTCGGTGGTGCCAACTACCAGGTGCCGGTCGAAGTGCGCCCGGTCCGCCGCCTGGCCCTGTCCATGCGCTGGATCAAGGAAGCCGCCAAGAAGCGCGGCGAGAAGTCCATGGCCCTGCGCCTGGCCAACGAACTCATGGAAGCCACGGAAGGCCGCGGCGGCGCCATGAAGAAGCGTGACGAAGTGCACCGCATGGCCGAGGCCAACAAGGCCTTCAGCCACTTCCGCTTCTAAGAATCGTCCCCATCTCAGGTGCGGGCCCGCCACGAGCGGGCCTGTGCCGTTTTACAGAAAGACCCATCATGGCCCGCAAAACGCCCATTGAGCGCTACCGCAACATCGGTATCTCTGCGCACATCGACGCCGGCAAGACCACGACGACCGAACGCATCCTGTTCTACACGGGTGTGAACCACAAGCTGGGCGAGGTGCACGACGGCGCCGCGACCACCGACTGGATGGAGCAGGAGCGTGGCATCACGATCACCTCCGCGGCCGTGACCTGCTTCTGGAAGGGCATGGACCTGTCCTACCCGGAGCACCGCTTCAACATCATCGACACCCCCGGCCACGTGGACTTCACCATCGAGGTGGAGCGTTCCATGCGCGTGCTCGACGGTGCCTGCATGGTGTACTGCGCCGTGGGCGGCGTGCAGCCCCAGTCCGAGACGGTCTGGCGCCAGGCCAACAAGTACAAGGTGCCGCGCCTCGCGTTCGTCAACAAGATGGACCGCACCGGCGCCAACTTCTTCAAGGTCTACGACCAGATGCGCCTGCGCCTGAAGGCCAACCCGGTGCCCGTGGTGATCCCGATCGGCGCCGAGGACAACTTCAAGGGCGTGGTCGACCTGATCAAGATGAAGGCGATCGTCTGGGACGAGGCTTCGCAGGGCATGAAGTTCGAATACGCCGACATCCCGGCCGACCTCGTTGACACCGCCAATGAATGGCGCGAGAAGATGGTCGAGGCTGCCGCCGAGTCGTCGGAAGAGCTGATGAACAAGTACCTCGAGGAGGGCGACCTCACCGAGGAAGAGGTCAAGGCCGGCCTGCGTGCGCGCACCATCGCCACCGAGATCCAGCCGATGCTGTGCGGCACCGCCTTCAAGAACAAGGGCGTGCAGCGCATGCTCGACGCCGTCATCGACTTCCTGCCCTCCCCGGTGGACATCCCCCCGGTGGCCGGCATCGGCGAGGACGAGAAGGAAACCACCCGCAAGGCCGACGACAGCGAGAAGTTCTCCGCGCTGGCGTTCAAGCTGATGACCGACCCCTTCGTCGGCCAGCTGACCTTCGTGCGCGTGTATTCGGGCGTCCTGAGCAAGGGCGACACCGTCTACAACCCCGTCAAGGGCAAGAAGGAGCGCATCGGCCGGATCGTGCAGATGATGGCCAACACCCGCACCGAGATCGACGAGATCCGCGCGGGCGACATCGCCGCCTGCGTGGGCCTGAAGGAAGTGACCACGGGTGAGACCCTGTGCGACCCGGCATCCATCGTGACCCTGGAGCGCATGGTGTTCCCCGAGCCGGTGATCCGCCAGGCCGTGGAGCCCAAGACCAAGGCCGACCAGGAGAAGATGGGCATCGCGCTGCAGCGCCTGGCCTCGGAAGACCCGTCGTTCCGCGTGAACACCGACGAGGAATCCGGCCAGACCATCATCGCCGGCATGGGCGAGCTGCACCTGGAAATCATCGTCGACCGCATGAAGCGCGAATTCGGCGTGGACGCCAACGTGGGCAAGCCGCAGGTGGCCTACCGCGAGACGATCCGCAAGAAGTCGACCGACGTCGAAGGCAAGTTCGTGCGCCAGTCGGGCGGCAAGGGCCAGTACGGCCACGTCGTCTTCACGGTCGAGCCGAACGAAACCGGCAAGGGCTTCGAGTTCGTGGATGCGATCAAGGGCGGCGTGGTGCCGCGCGAGTACATCCCGGCGGTGCAGAAGGGCGTGGAAGAGGCGCTGAACTCCGGCGTGCTGGCGGGCTATCCCGTGGTGGACGTGAAGGTCACGCTGACCTTCGGTTCGTACCACGAAGTGGACTCGTCGGAACAGGCGTTCAAGATGGCTGCCATCTTCGGCTTCAAGGAAGGCGCGAAGAAGTCCAGCCCCGTCATCCTGGAGCCGATGATGGCCGTGGAAGTCGAGACGCCCGAAGAGTACGCCGGCAACGTGATGGGCGACCTGTCGTCCCGTCGCGGCATGGTGCAGGGCATGGACGACATGGTCGGCGGCGGCAAGGTCATCAAGGCCGAAGTCCCGCTGTCCGAGATGTTCGGCTACTCGACCACGCTGCGCTCGATGTCCCAGGGCCGCGCGACGTACACGATGGAGTTCAAGCACTACAGCGAAGCTCCGAAGAACGTCGCCGAAGCGATCATCGCGGCACGCGCGAAGTAACTGGCGGGCGGACAGCCGGACGCAAAGGGCGCAAGGACCACGCAGGCGTCGCAACGGGGCAGAAGGCATCTGCTTTTCCCCGGTTGCGACCTTCGCGAATCCTTTGCGCTTGCGTACGGGCAGTCCGGACCTCCGGAATTTTTTTGTCTGCGATCCCGCGCCTCTTGTTGCCCGTGGCAAGAGAACCAGCAGCAGGATGCAGACGTAAAACCACCACACGGGCATTGCTCTTTATCGGAGATTTCTGAATGGCAAAAGGCAAATTCGAGCGGACCAAGCCGCACGTCAACGTGGGCACCATCGGCCACGTGGACCATGGCAAGACGACCCTGACGGCAGCGATCGCCACCGTGCTGGCGTCCAAGTTCGGTGGC
>JAEZKX010000002.1 GCA_023436025.1 Pseudomonadota bacterium
GTGCTGCGCCGGCCGGTGGTGGAGACGCTGCGCCGCGCGGCGGAATAGGGCGCGTGCCCCGCGCAGCGCGGGGGCAAGTCCCGGCAGGCCGGGGAACTGTGCGGCCTGCACGGCCTGCACGGCCTGCACGGCCTGCGATGGCCTGCACGGCCTGCGGTGGCCTGCGGCGGACTGCGCGGCCTGCACGTCCCGCGGCGGGTTGCAAGCGGCGACTGCTTGATCCATCGCAATTCCGCCCTGGCGCGGGGTGATCGCCCGCTTGCGACAATCGCGGCATGCAGATCCAGGAAAAGCCGCCCTTCGACACGCCCTTCGAGTGGATCGGCGGCGAAGAGAAAGTCCGGGCTCTGGTCGACCGCTTCTACGACCTGATGGACCTGGAGCCGCAGTACGCCGCCCTGCGCGCGTCGCACGGCACCGAGCTGGAACGAGCGCGCCAGAACCTGTTCTGGTTCCTCTGCGGCTGGCTGGGCGGACCGCAGTACTACACCAGTCGCTTCGGCCACCCGCGCCTGAAGATGCGCCACATGCCCTTCAAGATCGGCATCGCCGAGCGCGACCAATGGGTGGCGTGCATGGACCAGGCCATGGGCGAGGTCGGCGTCGACGAGAAACTGCGCGCCCGCCTAAAGGAGTCCTTCATGGGAACCGCCGACTGGATGCGCAACCAGCACGGTTAGCTGCCCGGGCGCCAGACCTCCGGACTTCCGGACTTCCGGACGCAAAAGTCGCAAAAACTACGCAAAGGTCGCAAAAGAACAGCCGATAAAAGTATGGGAAGTGCTTTTGCGACTTTTGCGAGACCTTTGCGACTTTTGCGTGCGGATGTCCGGTTGTCCGCCTGCGACAGCCTCACGCCGACGGCTTGAGCAGGACCACCACGGCGCCGGCGCCGCCTTCGTCGGCGCGGGCTTGCACGAAGGCGAGCACCTCGCTTTTCTGTACCAGCCAGCCGTGGACCTTGCCCTTGAGCACAGGGGTCTTGCCGGGCGAGCCCAGGCCCTTGCCGTGGACCACGCGCACGCAGCGCAGGCCCTGGCGCACCGACTCGCGCAGGAAGGCCGCCAGCGCCTCGCGTGATTCCTCGACCCGCAGGCCGTGCAGGTCGATCTCGGCCTGGATGCTCCACTCGCCGCGGCGCAGCTTGCGTGCCACGTCGATGCCGATGCCGGGGCGGCGGAAGCTCAGGGCTTCGTCCACCTCCAGCAGCGTGGAGGCATCGAATTCGTCGCTGATCGCCTCGCGCAGCACGCGCTGGTCGTCCAGCTGCCGCTGCACCGGGATGGGCGCGGGCGGATCGGGCAGGTGGTGCACCTTGTCGCTGGAACGCAGCCGCTGTACCGCGCCGGCGGCGCGCTGGAACAGGTTCTTCTCGGCGTCCAGCTTCTTCTGGGCCAGGGCGCGCGCGGCGGCCTGCTCCTGCTCGATGCGCTGGCGCTCGGCGAGATGCCTGCGCATCGCCTCCAGGTCCTGCAGCGACTTCGCCTTCACAAGAGGCCCTTCTCGGCCATCGACAGGGCCTGGCCCGGAGCGACGATCACGTGATCGAGCACGCGCACGTCGACCAGCGCCAGGGCGGCCTTCAGGGTCTGCGTCAGCGTTTCGTCCGCGCGCGAAGGCTGCACCGTGCCGCTGGGATGGTTGTGGGCCAGCACCACCGCCGCCGCGTGGTGCTGCAAGGCCCTGAGGACGACTTCGCGCGGGTACACGCTGGTCTGAGTGAGGCTGCCGCGAAAGAGTTCTTCCATGGCGATCAGCTTGTTCTGCGCATCGAGGAACAGGACGGCGAAGACCTCGTGCGGTCGCCGTGCCAGGTGGAGTTGCAGGTAATTCTTCACCATCTCGGGCGAGCCGAACACCTCGCGCGCCTCCAGTTGCTCCGCCATCGCGCGGCGCGCGAGCTCCAGCACGGCCAGCAGCTGCGCGCGCTTGGCGGTGCCGCCCAGCCCGTTGACGGCCTTGAGCTGCTGGGCGTCGGCATGCAGCAGCCCGGCCAGCCCCCGGAACTGCGCCAGCACCTCGCCAGCCATCTGGAAGACGCCGCGGCCGCGGGTGCCGGTGCGCAGCAGCAGGGCCAGCAGCTCGGTGTCGCTCAAGGCCGCGGGGCCGCGTGCCAGCAGCTTTTCGCGCGGGCGCGCATCGGCGGGAAGGTCCTGGAGCGGCATGCTTGGGAGGTGCGTGGTTCTTGCAGTCTATCCGCCGGGCTGCCGCGCGGGGCGCGCCCGGCGCCGCGCGGACGCGTCCTTCGCAGCGGTGCGCCACCGCGCCGCGTGGCGGAAGCCCTGCGCCACTGGGCGACTGCCTGGCGACCTACAATCGGGGACTCTCCCACAGGGCCCCTCATGAGTTCCTTGCCCGCCCGGGTGCAGCCCGGCTCCTTCCTCACGCTCCACTACCGGCTGGCCGGGCCGGAGGGGGACATCATCAACACCTTCCGCGACAAGCCCGCCACGCTGACGCTGGGCACGGGCGAGCTGTCGCCGGCCGTCGAGCAGCGGCTGCTGGGACTGGAGGAGGGCACGCGCGCGCAATTCGAGCTTCCGGCCGGCGAGGCTTTCGGGGAACGCAATCCGGAGATGGTGCAATGGGTCGCACGCAAGCTGCTGGTACAGATGGGCGATCCCGATGAGACTTATTCCGTGGGCGACGTTGTGCAATTTCCCACACCCGACGGCATGGGCCAGTACGCCGGCACCGTGCGCGAGCTGGGCGAGGACCGCGATGGCGACGGCAAGCCCGACGCCGTGCTGTTCGACTTCAACCATCCGCTGGCCGGCCAGCCCGTGACCTTCGAGGTGCACGTGATCGGGGTGCTCTGATGGCCGGGCCGCAGGAAATCGTGCTGGCCGAGCCGCGCGGCTTCTGCGCCGGCGTCGATCGCGCCATCGACATCGTCGAGCGTGCCCTGGCCAAGTTCGGCGCGCCCATCTACGTGCGCCACGAGATCGTGCACAACACCTTCGTGGTGAACGACCTCAAGAGCAAGGGCGCGATCTTCATCGAGGAGCTCGACGACGTGCCGCCCGGCGCGACGCTGGTGTTCTCGGCGCACGGCGTCAGCCGCGCGGTGCAGCAGGAGGCGGCGCGCCGCGGCTTCCAGGTCTTCGACGCCACCTGCCCGCTGGTGACCAAGGTGCACGTCGAAGTCGCCAAGCTCGCCAAGGAAGGCTACGAGTTCATCATGATCGGCCACAAGGGGCACCCCGAAGTGGAAGGCACGATGGGCCAGCTCGACCACGGCATCCACCTGGTGGAAGACGTGGCCGACGTGGCGCGCGTGCAGCCCGGGCAGACCGAGAAACTGGCCGTCGTGACCCAGACCACGCTGTCGGTGGACGACGCCGCGGAGATCACCGCCGCCGTCAAGCAGCGCTTTCCGCTGGTACGCCAGCCCAAGCAGCAGGACATCTGCTATGCCACGCAGAACCGGCAGGACGCCGTCAAGATCCTCTCGCGCGACGTCGACGTGGTGATCGTGGTGGGCAGCCCCACCAGCTCCAACAGCAACCGCCTGGCCGAACTGGCCCGCAAGCTCGGCGTGGACGCCTACATGGTGGACAACCCGTCCGAACTGCAGGCGCAGTGGCTGGAAGGCCGCACCCGCGTGGGCCTGACGGCCGGCGCCTCGGCGCCCGAGGTGCTGGTGAAGGAAGTGATCGACCGCGTGAAGGCGCTGGGGGCGGTCTCGGTGCGCAAGATGGACGGCATCCAGGAGACGGTGAAGTTTCCGCTGCCCAAGGGCCTGAAGCTGTGAGCCGGGCGGCCATCGAGGCGGCGGCCGCGCGCTTCGCCGACGATGGCCGTGGTTTCGTGCGCCGCACACCCTTGTGGAAGCTGCCCGGCGCGGCTTTCGGCGTCGACTGCCGCGAACTCTGGCTGAAGCTCGAACACCTGCAGGTGGGAGGCAGCTTCAAGGCGCGCGGCATGTACAACCGGCTGCTGGCCAACCCCATTCCCGCCAGCGGCGTGATCGTCGCCTCCGGCGGCAATGCCGGCATCGCGACGGCGGCCGCCGCCCGTGCGCTCGGCGTCCCATGCGAGGTGTTCGTGCCGACGGTGAGCAGCCCGGCCAAGCAAACCAGGCTGCGCGCGCTGGGCGCGCAGGTGGTGGTGACCGGCGCCGTCTATGCCGAGGCGCTGGAAGCCTGCCTGGCGCGCCAGCGCGAGACCGGCGCCTTGCTCACGCATGCCTACGACCAGCCCGAGGTAGTGGCGGGCGCGGGCACCCTGGCGATGGAGATCGAGGCGCAGGGCGGTGCCTGCCCCGACAGCGTGTTGGTCAGCGTCGGTGGCGGCGGGCTCATCGCCGGCGTGGCGAGCTGGTTCGAGGGCCGCAGCCGCGTGGTCGCGCTGGAGCCGGAACTGGCGCCCACGCTCTACCGCGCGCGCGAAGCGGGTGCGCCGGTCGACGTCGCCGTCAGCGGCATCGCCGCCGATTCGCTGGGCGCCAAGCGCATCGGCGCGATCGCCTGGGCGGTGGCGCAGCGCCACGTGCCGCAGGCGCTGCTGCTGACCGATGCGGCCATCCGCGATGCGCAGCTGCAGCTGTGGCAGGAGTTCAAGCTCGCGGTGGAGCCGGCGGCGGCCCTGCCGCTGGCGGCGCTGCGCGCCGGCGCCTATGTGCCGCAGGCCAACGAGGTGGTGGCGCTCATCGTCTGCGGGGCGAACGTGGATCCTGCGAGCCTGGGGTGAGCCCATGGTGCGCGCGCGGCGCGAGCACACCCTGCGGGCCGCGGACCCTCATGGACGCAGCGTCTGCCCGCGCAGCGAGCGCACCCCGCGAAGCGGTCATTCGCAGCTCACCATCCACGGCACCCCGAACCGGTCCTGCACCATGCCGAACCAGCCGCCCCAGAACGGCTGGTCCAGCGGCATGGTGACCTTGCCGCCGTTGGCAAGCGCGTCGAACACCTTGCGCGCCTGGTCCAGCCCGTCCTTGGCCCAGAACGAGACGGTGAAGCCCTTGTATTCGCCCGCGCCACCCATCTCCGGCGGCACGTCGCTGCCCATGATCTGGGCGCCGCCGGCCTCGACCGTGCCGTGCATCACCTTGTTGCCCCAGCCCGCGGGCACCGTCATGCCGCTGTCCTTGGGCGCGCTGTCGAAGCGCATGAAGGTGGCCTTGCCGCCCAGGGCCTGGGCGTAGAAGGTGAGGGCTTCTTCGCAGTTGCCGTCGAAGCTCAGGTAGCAATCCAGTTGCAATGCCATCGCCGTCTCCTTGGGGTGAAAGGCTTATCGTAGGGAAGCGGCCGAATAAAATCACCCGATGCTCGACGTCAACCTGTTACGAAAAGACCTGCCCGCGGTGGTCAAGCGGCTCGAAACGCGCAAGCAGCCGCAGCCCTACCTGGACGTCGCGGCATTCCAGCAGCTGGAGGCCGAACGCAAGACCATCCAGACCCGCACCGAGGAGCTGCAGGCGCGGCGCAACCACCTGTCCAAGCAGATCGGCCAGCTCAAGGCCAAGGGCGAATCGGCCGATGCGGTGATGGCCGAGGTGGCGCAGGCCAAGGCGGAGCTGGAGCGCTCGGCCGCGCGGCTCGATGAGATCCAGCCCGAGATGCAGGCCCTGCTGCTGGCCGTGCCCAACCTGCCGCACGAAAGCGTGCCGGTCGGCGCCGACGAGAGCGGCAACGTCGAGGTGCGCAAGTGGGGCGAGCCGCCGAAGTTCGACTTCGCGGTGAAGGACCATGTCGACGTCGGCGGGCCGCTGGGCCTGGACTTCGAGACCGGCGTCAAATTGAGCGGCGCGCGCTTCACGGTGATGAAGGGGGCGGTGGCGCGCCTGCACCGGGCGCTGGCGCAGTTCATGCTGGACGTGCACACGCAGGAGCACGGCTACACCGAGATGAACACGCCGGTGATCGTGAGCGAGGCCACGTTGCGCGGCACCGGCCAGCTGCCCAAGTTCGAGGGCGACCTGTTCGCGGTGCGCAAGGGCGGGCAGGAAGGCCTGGCCGACGCCGAGCAGCACGCGCTGTACCTGATTCCCACCAGCGAGGTGACGCTGACCAACTTCGTGCGCGACGAGATCGTGGCCGAGGCGGCGCTGCCGCTGCGCCTGACCGGCCACACACTGTGCTTCCGCTCCGAGGCGGGAAGCGCCGGGCGCGACACGCGCGGCATGATCCGCCAGCACCAGTTCGAGAAGGTCGAGATGGTGCAGGTGGTGCACCCGGACCAGAGCTACCAGGCGCTGGAGGAGATGACGCGCCATGCCGGGGCCATCCTGCAGAAGCTCAAGCTGCCCTAC
Organism: Pseudomonadota bacterium; assembly: GCA_023436025.1. Classification (GTDB taxonomy): domain Bacteria; phylum Pseudomonadota; class Gammaproteobacteria; order Burkholderiales; family Burkholderiaceae_C; genus Ramlibacter. The sequence goes on from JAEZKX010000002.1 coordinate 6,254, forward strand.
CGCGTGATGCTGCTGTGCACCGGCGACATGGGCTTCGGCGCGACCAAGACCTACGACCTGGAAGTGTGGCTGCCGGGGCAGGACGCCTACCGCGAGATCAGCTCGGTGTCGAACTGCGAAGCCTTCCAGGCGCGTCGGCTGCATGCGCGCTTCAAGAATGCGCAGGGCAAGAACGAACTGGTGCACACGCTCAACGGCTCCGGCCTGGCCGTGGGCCGCACGCTGGTGGCGGTGCTGGAGAACTACCAGAACGCTGACGGATCGGTGACCGTGCCCGAGGTGCTGCGGCCCTACCTGGGCGGGCTGGAGCGGCTGGTTCCGTAAGCGAGGCGCCGCCGTCCCCCTCCGGCCCTTGCGTATTGGTGGTCGGGGGCGACAGCGGCGCGCGCTGCGGCGCACTGCACAGGCTCGCGCCGCTAGCCGTCGCCCATGTGCACCCAGTCCGGCTCCGCCATCCCATGGAGATAGCGGGCCACTTCCTGCAACTTGCCATGACGGTCGGCCCAGGCGATGTGCTCACGAAAGCACAGCCGGCGCTGCAGGTTCGACAGCGTGTTCCACTGCCAGGGCTGCACCGGCGGCGGCGCGAGGTCCGCATAGCGGTCACCTTCCAGCAGGATGTAGAGCGCCGACCACAGCATCTGGCGCGGGCAGACGCGGTTGTGGCGGCGCGCCATCACCAGCACCTCGTCGAGCGTCCAGCGGCCGCTGCATGCCGGCTCCTGCGGCCCATCGGCCTGGCCATCGCCGCTGAGCGGAATGCTGGACGAGGGCAGGGTGTCGGCGAACTGCAGGTCGAGGCGCCGCGACTCCTCGTGGAACGCATCCCACATCGACTCGCCGCCTTCGTGCGCCTGCGGAACCTCTGCCGGGTGCAGCCACAGGTCGTCCGCCGCTGGCATGGGCCGCGCCTGCCTGCGCGGGCTGTTCTGCGGGTTGCGCCCCCGGTTCAGGGCGGCGCGGAATCGTCCACCGAGTGCCATAAAGGCATCTTGGGAAGAAGAGCGCGCCCGGGGGCGTAGGCGAGCGCCGATGGTCGGCCCCAGAAGCCGGGCAGGGCGTGAAATCTTCCTGCCGGGCGCGGCACGCGGCTGGCCGTGCAGCGGGCCCGGCACCTCGGCTACAATGGCGGACTTCGCACCACGCGAACCGAATTCAGGAGCGGTGGCAGAGTGGTCGAATGCGCCGGACTCGAAATCCGGTATACGGTTTCACCGTATCGAGGGTTCGAATCCCTCCTGCTCCGCCAGGACCTCCCCAAGGTCCCCCAAGTAGACCCAAGCCGTCAGTCGATTCTCCTTGAGAATCAACGACTTGCAGGCAGAATGCGGCCTCGGTTCCCCAAGGTCGCCCAACAATCCCCAAATCGCGCCGTAGGTACGGTGTTGGTATCGACTGAGAGGGGTCACTGCCCGATACCAACACCATGCCCGCAATCAACAAGCTCACTGACACTCAGTGCCGTAAGGCAGAGCCGCGAGAAAAGCCGTACAAGCTCTTCGACGGCAACGGGTTGCACCTCCTGATCACCCCAGCTGGTTCCAAGGTGTGGCGGCAGGCCTACCGCCGCCCCCAGGACGGGAAGCAGGACACGCTGGCCCACGGTCCCTACCCGCTGATCACGCTGCAGCAGGTACGCGAGAAGCGGGACGATGCCTTGCGACTGCTGCTCGAGGGCCAAGACCCCAAGAAGGCAGCTAAGGCCGCCACCGCGCCAGCGGCGAGTCAGAAGTGCATCACACTGCAAGAGGCTTCTGACAGGTACTGGGACGGCAGGCAGGACCTCAGCGAGGGCTACCTCGCCAACGCGAAACGCGGGATCGAGCTGCACCTTTCGACCCTACTGAAACGGGACATGCGCTCGGTGACCCACGACGAGTTCCTCCAAGAGATGAACGTCATGAACGCGGCCGGCAAGTTCGTCTACCTTCGCAAGGTGCGCATGTGGGCATCGCAGGTGTGGCACTGGGCTGTCGCGCAGAAGTACGCCGACCAGAACATCCCGGATTTAATTGACACGAGGCGGGGATTCGGCAGCCGCCCGGTGCAGAACTTCGCCTCCCTGCATCCGGAACGGGAGTTTCCGAAGTTCTGGCGCCGCGTCGGCTATGAAGACGAGCTGTTGTCCGTGTTGGCCGCAGAGATGATCGCGTACACCTGGGGGCGCACCAAGGAAGTCCGCTTCATGGAGTGGACGGAGATCGACGCCTTCTCGGGGCTGTTCTCCGCCGGGCGACGTGGCATGGTGCCAGACGTGGATCGAGAATGGCTTTGGGAGATCCCGGAGGGAAAGATGAAGCGCCGGCGGGCGCACGTCGTGCCTATGCCCAGGCGCGCCCGCGAACTCCTGCTGAAGCTCTGGGCTCGCAGTAAGGGCAGCAAGTACGTCTTCCCGGCGGAGCACCGCCTCGATCGCACCATCAGCGAGAACACGGTGTTGGAGTTGATTGAGCGTATCGGGTACAAGGGCCTAATGACGGGCCATGGATTCCGCAGTGTCGCTTCGACCTGGGGCAACGAGCGCGGGTACAACAAGGACTGGATCGAGCTCCAACTCTCGCACGCAGAGGGCAACAAGGCGCGTGGTGCGTACAACAAGGCGGAGTATCTGGAAGGCCGTCGCAAGATGCTGCAGGACTTCGCGGACTGGCTGGACAGCCACCGAAAAGAAAACGCCGCCAACGGCGGCATTGCGCTGGTGGCGGCTTAATCCGGGCTGGTGCCCTGGGCTACAGCGGGAAGCCTCTCGCAATGAGCGTCGAGCGCTTCCAGCCCATAAGCTTGGTCGTGGGCTTCGAGTCTGGCGGCGGCAGGGTCCCGTTTTTCATCCACAGACGGATGGTCTCGCTGGAGCGGCCTACAAGCTTGCGCAGTTCGTCGCGCCAGACAATTGGGTCCTCGAAGCGGGCGAGGAGCTCCGGGTGGCTGCCGACAACTCCTTGAGCCGGAGCGGGCGTGTTTTGTGCCAGGCGGATCGCTGCGATGGACTGATCGTTATGGGGCCGTTTCTTCAATTCATTCAGGGGCAGTAGCGAGCGCTGACCATCACTGTGAGTCGTGACCGCTGGCCAGGCACGCGGGCTTACAGAAAGTACGTTGGCGAGCGCCTGCCGGCGCTCAGATTCGAGCTGTGTTCCAG
>JAEZKX010000011.1 GCA_023436025.1 Pseudomonadota bacterium
GCCGCCGGCCAGGCGGCGGCCACCGTCGCCACGCGGGTGCTGGTGGCGGGCCTGAAGGAGCCCCTGGCGGCGGCGCCGGCCGAATACCTGCGCTTTCGCATCGTGCTGGCGGCGGTGCCGGTGGACGACCTGCCGCCCAAGCTGCTGCTGCACCGGTTGAGCGCCCGCCTCGACCAGGAAGTGCAGGCCGGCTCCGAGCGCCGCATCGTCACCATGACGCGCGACGAACTGCTGGCCAGACGACGGGAGAACACGGAAAACAACCATGGAACAGGAACTCATCACCTTTGACGACGGCGGCGACGGCACGGGGCTGGACCTCGCCACCTACGCCCAGCGCGCCTACCTCGAATACGCCCTGAGCGTGGTGAAGGGCCGCGCCCTGCCCGACGTGTCGGACGGGCAGAAGCCGGTGCAGCGCCGCATCCTCTATTCGATGTGGCGCATGGGGCTGGGCTTCGGCGGGGCCGGCGGCGCCAAGCCGGTCAAGAGCGCGCGCGTGGTTGGCGACGTGCTGGGCCGCTTCCATCCGCACGGCGACCAGGCCGCCTACGACGCGCTGGTGCGCATGGCGCAGGACTTCGCCCAGCGCTACCCGCTGATCGACGGCCAGGGCAACTTCGGCAGCCGCGACGGCGACGGCGCGGCGGCCATGCGCTATACCGAGGCGCGCCTGGCGAAGATCGCCAACCTGCTGCTCGACGAAATCGACGAGGGCACGGTGGAATTCGTCCTCAACTACGACGGCTCCACCCAGGAGCCGGTGGTGCTGCCGGCGCGCCTGCCCTTCGCGCTGCTCAATGGCGCCAGCGGCATCGCGGTGGGCCTGGCCACCGAGATCCCCTCGCACAACCTGCGCGAGATCGCCGAGGCCTGCGTGGCGCTGGTGAAGAACCCGAAGCTGTCCGACGAAGACCTGTTCGCGCTGGTGCCCGGACCCGACTATCCGGGCGGCGGCCAGCTGATCTCCAGCCCCTCGGACATCGCCGACGCCTACCGCGTCGGGCGCGGCTCGCTCAAGGTGCGGGCGCGCTGGAAGATCGAGGAGCTGGCGCGCGGCCAGTGGCAGCTGGTGGTCACCGAGCTGCCGCCGGGCGTGAGCGCGCAGAAGGTGCTGGAGGAGATCGAGGAGCTCACCAACCCCAAGGTGAAGTCCGGCAAGAAGGCGCTGACACAGGACCAGGTGCTGCTGAAGCAGACCATGCTGGCGGTGCTGGACACGGTGCGTGACGAGTCGAGCAAGGACGCGCCGGTGCGCCTGGTGTTCGAGCCCAAGACCAGCCGCATCGCGCAGGGCGAGCTCACCACCACGCTGCTGGCGCATACCTCGCTCGAAACCTCCGCGCCGGTCAACCTGACCATGGTGGGCCTGGACGGCAAGCCGACGCAGAAGTCGCTGCGGCAGATGCTCACCGAATGGATCGAGTTCCGCCACCGCACCATCGAGCGGCGTTCGCGCCATCGCCTCGACAAGGTGCTGGACCGCATCCACATCCTCGAGGGGCGGCAGCTGGTGCTGCTGAACATCGACGAGGTGATCGCCATCATCCGCGCCAGCGACGAGCCGAAGCAGGCGCTGATCGCGCGCTTCCACCTGAGCGAGCGCCAGGCCGAGGACATCCTCGAGATCCGCTTGCGCCAGCTGGCGCGGCTGGAAGCCATCAAGATCGAGCAGGAGCTCAAGGAACTGCGCATCGAGCAGGGCAAGCTGGAGGAGATCCTCGGCTCGCCCGCGGCGCTGCGGCGCCTCATGGTCAAGGAGATCGAGGCCGATACCAAGCAGTTCGGCGACGCGCGCCGTACGCTGATCCAGGCCGAGAAGAAGGCCGTGGCCGAGGTCAAGGTGATCGACGAGCCGGTGACGGTGGTGGTGTCGCAGAAGGGCTGGGTGCGGGCGCGCCAGGGCCACGGCCACGATGCCGGCAGCTTCGCCTTCAAGTCGGGCGACGGCCTCTATGGCGCCTTCGAATGCCGCACGGTCGACACGCTGCTGGCCTTCGGCAGCAACGGCCGCGTCTACTCGGTGCCGGTGTCGGTGCTGCCGGGCGCGCGCGGCGACGGCCAGCCGGTCACCACCTTCATCGAGCTGGAGACCGGCACGCAGCTGGTGCACTACTTCGCCGGCGCGGCGGGGGCCTGGCTGCTGCTGTCCAACTCGGGCGGGTACGGCTTCCTGGCGACGGTGGAGAACATGGTGTCGCGGCAGAAGGGGGGCAAGTCCTTCCTGTCGCTGGGCGCCGGCGAGACGGTGTGCCGGCCGTCACCGGCCAACGTGCCGCCGCAGGCGCCGGCCACGCACGTGTGCTGCGCCTCCACCGGCAAGCGCATCCTGACTTTCGAGATCTCGGAGCTCAAGCCCATGGCCAACGGCGGCCGCGGCCTGATGCTGATCGACCTGGAGCCCAAGGAGGCGCTCGCCGGTGCCGCCGCCTACACCCGCTCGGTGCGCATCACCGGCCTGGGCCGCGGCGACAAGGAGCGCGAGGAGGTGCTGGAGATCCGCTCCCTGAACAACGCGCGCGGGGCGCGCGGCCGCAAGGGCAAGCAGGCCGACCTGGGCTTCAAGCCGCAGGCGGTGGTGCGGGTGGAGTGATGGAGCGACGGCGCCTGCGCGCTACGCGGTACCGTCGCTTCTGCCGCGACGGGTTGCCTGGACGCATGACGTGGAACTGACCTGGCTGGAAGACTTACTGGCGGTGGCCCGGTTGCGCAGCTTCTCCAAGGCGGCGGTGACGCGGCATGCCACGCAGTCGGCGCTGAGCCGGCGCGTGAAGGCGCTGGAGGAGTGGTACGGCGTGCCACTCATCGACCGCAGCAGCTATCCCGTCACGCTGACCGAGGCAGGGGCGCGTTTCGTCCCCGTGGGAGAACAGCTCGTGGCCGAGCTGTACCGCTGCAGGCGCGAGGCGCGGGCGGAGCAAGGCGCCGCCGGCCGCACGCTGCGCTTCGCCATGCCGCACTCGCTGGCCGTCTATTTCTTCCCCGAATGGTGGCGGCGCCAGCGCGGCGACTCGGAGCTGAAGGCGCGCGTGGTCGCCGCCGACCTTTCGGAGTCGGTGGAACTGCTGCTCAAGGGCACCTGCCAGTTCCTGCTGCACTACAGCTGCGCCGACGTGCCGGACGGGCTGGAGGATGTCAACCTGCGCCGTCGCCAGGTGGGCAGCGAGCGCCTGCTGCCGGTCAGCCGCGCCGACGCGCAGGGGCGGCCGCTGTTCACCGTGGACGGCGCGACCGGTCAGGGCGCCGTGCCGTTGCTGACCTACACCCCCGAATCCTTCCTCGGCCAGGTGACCGCGCGTGTGCATGCCCAACTGGAAGCGCGTTGCGCGCTGGTGCAGCGCTACGAGAGCTCACTGGTGGAGGCGCTCAAGGCCGAAGCGCTGCTGGGCGAGGGCGTGGCCTGGCTGCCCGAGCGCAGCGTGCGCGCCGAGCTGGCGTCGGGTGTGTTGTGCGTCATCGGCGACGAGGCACTGGCCGTGCCGGTGTCTGTGTGGCTGTGCAGTCCGGCATCCGTCTCCATGCCGCCCGACGCCGAGCGGCTGTTGGCCTCCTGAGGGTCGTCATCTATTCCGCTCTCGCATAGAGGCGCGGCGATTCGTCATTGGCCTTGAAGGCATAGAGTCCGCAGAATGGTTGACTCATGTCGAACAAGAATGACGCGTCCCTCCCGCGCGAGCTGGTGCTTGGTGTCCTCGGCGGGATGGGTCCCCAGGCTACCGCCGACTTCCTGCTCAAGCTGGTGCAGGTGACGCCGGCCGCCGCGGAACAGGACCACCTGCGGGTGCTGGTCGACTCCAATCCCAAGGTGCCCGACCGCAACCGTGCCATCGCGGGGCAGGGCGCCTCGCCCGCGCCGGTGTTGGCGGCCATGGCCGAGGGCCTGGAACGCGCCGGCGCCGACTTGTTGGTGATGGCCTGCAACACCGCGCACGCGTTCGAGCGCGATGTGCGCGCAGCCGTGCGCATCCCCTTCGTGAGCATCGTCCAGGAGGCCGCCGATGCCTGCATGCGCGACGTTCCGGATGCCCGCACGGTGGGCCTGCTGGCGGCGCCCGGTTGCATCGAGGCCGGCCTCTACCAGCAGGCGCTGGCGGGCCGCGGCCTGAAGCCCTTGGTGCCCGCAGCCGACGCGCAGGAGGCCTTCAATCGCCTGCTGTACCAGATCAAGCTCGGCGCGCCCCTCGCCGACATCCGCCCGTCCATGCGGCGCCTGGCCGAAGGCCTGGTGGAGCGCGGCGCCGACGCGATCGTGGCTGCCTGCACCGAGGTGCCGCTGGTGCTGGCGCAGGCCGACGTCGCCCGCCCGCTGGTGGACGCCACCCACAACCTGGCCACCCGCTGCGTACGCTACGCGCGCGGCGCGGAGCCCATCCCCGCTTCCTGCTTTCCCGAACTCAAGGACTGAACATGCACCTCGCCCGTTTCCCCCGCGTCAAGCTCGGCCACCTGATGACGCCGCTGGAATTCATGCCGCGCCTGACCGAACTCCTGGGCGGCCCCAGGCTTTACATCAAGCGCGACGACTGCACGGGCCTGGCCAGCGGCGGCAACAAGACCCGCAAGCTGGAATTCCTGATGGGCGATGCGCTGGCGCAGGGCGCCACCGTCGTCATCACGCAGGGCGCGACGCAATCGAACCACGCGCGCCAGACCGCGGCCGCCGCCGCCCGCCTGGGACTGGGCTGCGAAATCCTGCTGGAAGATCGCACGGGCTTTCGCGACAGCGCGTACGTCGACTCGGGCAACGTGCTGCTGGACCGCTTGCTGGGTGCACCGGTGCGTACCGTGCCGGCCGGCACCGACATGAACGCCGCAATGGAACAGGTGGCCAGTGAAGTGCGCGCGCGCGGCGGCAAGCCCTACATCATCCCCGGCGGCGGTTCCAACACCGTCGGCGCACTGGGCTACGTGAACTGCGCGCTGGAGATCCTGGTGCAGGCCAACGAGCAGCAGCTGAAGGTCGACCGCGTCGTGCATGCCACCGGCAGCGCCGGCACCCAGGCCGGCCTGGTGGCCGGCTTCGAGGCGATGAACAGCGGCATCGAGGTGCTGGGCATCGGGGTGCGCGCCGCGCGCGAAGCACAGGAGAACAGCGTGTTCATGCTGGCCGCGCAGACGCTGGACAAGCTCGGCGGGCGCGGCGCGCTGGCCCGCGATCGGGTGGTGGCCAACTGCGACTACGTGGGCGAGGGCTACGGCCGGCCCACCCCGGGGATGGTCGAGGCGGTGTCGCTGCTCGCGCGCCACGAAGGCATCCTGCTGGACCCGGTGTACTCGGGCAAGGGCATGGCCGGCCTGATCGACCTGGTGCGCAAGGGCCAGTTCGCGAAGGACGAGAACGTCGTCTTCGTGCACACCGGTGGCAGCGTCGCCCTGTTCGGCTACCCGCAGGCCTTCGGCGACGTCCTGGCTGCGGCGAAGTAGGGCAACCCATGGTCATCGACTGCCACGGCCACTACACCACCATCCCCAAGCGCTTCGAGGAGTACCGCCGCCTGCAGGTGGCGGCATGCACCTGTGGCCAGCCGGCGCCGCTGCTGCCGGCAATGGCCTCGGACGACGAGCTGCGCGAAAGCGTCGAGGGTGCCCAGTTGCAGCGCCAGCGCGACCGCGGCACGGACCTCACCATCTTCTCGCCGCGCGCGCTGGGCATGGGCCACCACCTGGGCGACGCGAAGGCGAGCCAGGAGTGGACGGTGCTCTGCAACGACCTGATCCACCGGCTGTGCACGCTCTACCCGCGGAATTTCGCGGGCGTGTGCCAGCTGCCGCAGAGCCCCGGTGTCGCGCCGGCCAACTGCATTCCGGAGCTGGAGCGTTGCGTGCGGGAGCTTGGCTTCATCGGCTGCAACCTCAATCCGGATCCCTCCGGCGGGTACTGGACCGATCCGCCGCTGCACGACAAGTGGTGGTATCCGCTGTACGAGAAGCTGGTGGAACTGGACGTGCCCGCCATGATCCACGTGAGCGGCTCCTGCAATCCGCACTTCCATGCCACCGGAGCGCACTACATCAATGGCGACACCACCGCCTTCATGCAGTTCCTCACCTCGGGCCTGTTCAAGGACTTTCCGACGCTGAAGTTCATCATCCCGCACGGCGGCGGCGCCGTGCCCTACCACTGGGGACGCTACCGCGGCATCGCGCAGGACATGGGGTTGCCGCCGCTGAAGGAGCTGCTTCTTGACAACGTGTTCTTCGACACCTGCGTGTACCACCAGCTCGGCATGGACCTGCTGCTGAAGGTGATCCCGGCGCGCAACATCCTCTTCGCCTCCGAGACCATCGGCGCGGTACGCGGCGTGGACCCGGAGACGGGCCACTATTTCGACGACACCAAGCGCTATGTCGATGCGGCGGATTTCCTGTCCGCGTCTGATCGCGAGCTGATCCTGGCCGGCAACGCCCGGCGCGTCTACAAGCGCCTCGTCGCCTGAGCCGTTCCCACCGAGCAACCAAAGCAAAAGGAGACAACATGTTGACCACCATGAGCAAGCGTGCCTTTCTCGCGCTGGCGATGGGCGCCGCGCTGGCCCAGCCCGCACTCGCGCAGGACTACCCGAACAAGCCGGTGAAGATCGTCATCGCCTTCAAGGCCGGCGGTGCCGTCGACACGGTGGCCCGCACGGTGGGCCAGGTGCTGCAGCAGTCGCTCGGCCAGCCCTTCGTCGTGGAGTACAAGCCGGGCGCGGCCACCAACATCGCGCTGAAGACGCTGATCGATGCCCCGGCGGACGGCTACACGCTGATGCTCACGGCCAACAACGCGGCGATCAACCCGGTGCTGTTCACGCCGCCGCCCTTCGATCCCGAGAAGGATTTCGTGCCGGTGTCCATGGTCGGCCGCGTGCCGGTGGTGATCGCCGCCAACAACGACTTCCCGGCGTCCACGCCCGCGGAGTTCATCAAGGTGGTCAAGGACAAGCCGGGCGAGTTCAGCTTCGGCAGCCCCGGAAACGCATCGACGCCCCACCTGGCGGTGGAGCTGTTTTCCAGTGTCGCGGGCCTGAAGATGCGCCACGTGCCCTACCAGGGCGGCGCCCCGGCGCTGAACGACCTGATGGGCGGACACATCCCGCTGGTGGCCACCAACACGCTGGAAGTGGCACCGCTGGCCAGCGCCGGCAAGCTGAAGGTCCTGGCGGCCCTGAGCGCGCAGCGCATCCCCTCGATGCCGCAGGTGCCCACGGTCGCCGAGAGCGGCTATCCCGGCTTCGAGGCAACCGTCTGGTACGGCTTCATCGCTCCGCGCGGCACGCCTGACGCGGTGGTGAAGAAGCTCCATGGCGCGATCCAGCAGGCACTCGCGGTGCCGGATGTGCAAAAGCGCATGCAGCAAGTGGGCGGTGTGGTGACGCCGGGCAGCATCGAGATGTTCGCCAACGTGATGCGCTCGGAGCGCCAACGCTACGACAAGCTGATCAAGGACACCGGCATCAAGCCCTGAGGCGCCTGCGCTGGCGTGTCCGGGCGGCCGCGGCTGCCCCGGGCATGCGGTCACTGAAGAACCACATGAGGACATCCACCCACGCACGACGCGACCGCGGCGGGCAGGCTTGCCGCATCGCCGCTTGGCTGCAGCGACCTGCCGTGCGCCACCTGCGCGGGCTGGCGCCCGGCTGCGCGCTCAGCGCCGTCATCGCCATGGCTGCGACGTTCGCGGCGACCCTGCACGGCGGACCGGTATTCCTCTACGCGCTGTTCTTCGGCATCGCCTTCCACTACCTGAGCAAGGACGGCACGACCCGGCCCGGCGTGGAGTTCTGCGCCCGTACGGTGCTGCGCCTGGGCGTGGCCTTGCTAGGCGCGCGCATCACCGCCATGCAGATCGCCGCCCTAGGCTGGTCCACCGTCGCGGTGGTCGTGGTCGCGGTGGCCAGCACGATCGCCTTCGCAGCCTGGCTGGGGCGGCGCCTCGGCCTGAGCCGCGCGCAGGGCGTGCTCTCCGGTGGGTCCGTGGCGATCTGCGGCGCCTCTGCCGCGTTGGCGATTTCTGCCGTGCTGCCGCGCGAGCGCGATTCCGAACGCTTTACGCTCATGGTGGTGCTGTCCGTCACGGTCCTCTCCACCGTCGCGATGGTGCTCTATCCCCTGCTCGCCCGCGGCCTGGGCCTGCCGCCGGCGCTGGCCGGACTCTTCATCGGGGCGACCATCCACGACGTGGCGCAAGTCGTCGGTGCCGGCTATACCCTGGGGCTCGAGGCCGGCGACACCGCGACGGTGGTGAAGTTGCTGCGGGTGGCCATGCTGGCGGTGGTGGTGGCGGCCGTGTCGATCGGCTTTCGCGCAGCCCGCGAGGAACGGGACGCGGCGCCGGCTCCCGGGCGGCCGCCGCTGATGCCCTGGTTCCTGTGGGTGTTCGTGGCCCTGGTCGCCCTCAACTCGGTCGGCGAGCTGCCGCCGCGCGTGGGCGCCGAGCTTTCCGCGGTCTCCCGTGCCTGCCTGGTGGTGGCCATTGCCGCGCTCGGCGTGAAGACGTCGTTGCGTGAACTGGCGGGCGCTGGCTGGCGGCCGTTCGCGTTGCTGCTGGTGGAGACCCTGTGGATCGCCAGCCTCGTGCTCGCCGCGGTCCATCTTCGGCCTTGAGTCGGCCGAGGGCCGCAGCAGGCATGCGCTGCGGCTGCGAGAGCCGTGGTGCCCAGGAGAGGACTCGAACCTCCACGGAGTTACCCGCTAGTACCTGAAACTAGTGCGTCTACCAATTCCGCCACCTGGGCTTTCAGGAGCGACGGAGTCTAAGCCTGCCAACGCACGCAAGCTGAAGGCAAGCTGAATATCCGCACACCTTCGGCCCCTGGTGGAGGGCCACAGCTTCGAGTTCCTGCGCCAGCAGCGCGCCGGGCTGCCGCCGGGGGCAGCGGCGCGGCCGCGGCTGCGTGATGCGTGGTGCGTGGTGCGTGGTGCGTGGTGCGTGGTGCGCTCCCGCGCGCCGAGGGACGCCGGGTGCGTCAGACCTCCGCGATCAGCTCGATCTCGACGCAGGCCCCCATGGGAATCTGCGCCACGCCGAAGGCGCTGCGCGCATGCGCGCCCTTGTCGCCGAACACCTCGCCCAGCAGCTCGCTCGCGCCATTGACCACCAGGTGGTGTTCGGTGAAGTCGGGCGCGGAGTTCACCAGGCCCAGCAGCTTGACGATGCGCTTGACGTTGTTGAGGTCGCCGACCGCGGCCTGCAGCGTGCCCATCAGGTCGATGGCGATCTGGCGCGCGGCAGCCTTGCCTTCGGCGGTCTGCATGGTCTTGCCGAGCTGGCCGACCAGCGGCTGGCCGTCCTTGCGGGCGATGTGGCCGGAGATGAACACCAGGTTGCCGCTGCGCACGAAGGGCACGTAGGCCGCCGCCGGCGTGGCCACCGGAGGCAGGGTGATGTTCAGTTCCTTCAGCTTGTCGTTGACGTTCATGGGCGCTCCTTGTGTTGGAGCGGAATTCTAGGTCGCGCCCTGCCGCAGGGCTTTCGCCTCACGTCAGGTCACGCCTGCGCCGGCGTCACCGTCACGGCCACGTGCAGCGCATGGTTGGCGCCGCCGTGGATCACGCCGCGCATGGGGGCGACGTCGGAGTAGTCACGGCCGATGGCCAGCGTGACGTAGTCGTCGCCGGGCACGCGGTCGTTGGTCGGGTCCAGGTCCAGCCAGCTGCCGCCGCCGGCTTCGTCGGGCGAATACACCGACACCCACGCATGCGAGGCATCGCTGCCCACCAGCTTGACCTGCCCCGGCGGCGGCTGCGTCAGCAGGTAGCCGCTCACATACCGCGCCGGCAGGCCGAGACTGCGCAGGCCGCCCAGCATGACATGGGCCAGGTCCTGGCAGACGCCCTTGCGCAAGGCCAGCGCCGCCAGCGCCGGCGTGTTGACGTCGGTGGCGGCGGGCTGGTAGTCGAAGTCGGCGTGGATGCGGTGCATCAGGTCGTACGCCGCCTCCAGCACCGGGCGGCCGGGCGGGAAGCTGGCCTGCGCATAGCCCTGGAACAGCGGGTCGCGCGGCACGTAGGGCGAGGCGAAGGTGAATTCGGCCGCCGGGTCGTAGCGGGCGGCGCGGTGGTAGCGCATGCGCTCGCGCACCATTTCCCAGGGCAGGCTGGCGGCCGGCGCGATGGCGGCGGAGGTCGCCACCAGGCTCTCGGCCACCACGCGCAGCTGCTGGTGGTAGATCAGCAGGCTGAAGTAGCTGCGCGCATTGCCGTAGTAGTCGGTGGTCTCGACCTGCTGCACCGGCATGGGGTCGACCGTGAGCTGGTGGTCCAGCAGCTGCTGGCGCGGCCCGTGCGCCGGCCGCAGGTGCGCGATGTGCTGCGCGGTGCGCACGGCGGGCGCGTATTCGTAGGTGGTTTCGTGGACGACGTGCAGCAGCATGGCGCGCTCGATCGCTTCTCAGGCGCCCACGCTGTGCCGGCCGCCGCCGGAGTGGGAGAAGTAGCGCGTGGTGAGATCGTCGGACAGCCGGTAGGCGGCGTCCACGCAATGCTGCAGCAGTTCCAGCAGGCGCGCATGTCGGCCCTGGACGTCGCGCTCGCACAGCGCCTCGAGCGTCCAGCCGCGCGGGTCGGGCACCACCATGGCCATCACGGGCATCACGCCGGCTGGCGTCTTGGCCAGGCGCGCCAGGCGGCTGCGCAGGGTCTGCGCGACCCAGGCCAGCGAGCGCGGGTTCTCGCCATCGAGCACCAGCAGGTCGAGCAGCGCGGGAATGTCGTGGCGCTGCTGGTACTGGGCGTGGAAGGTGATGGTGCTGTCGAACAGCGCCACCACCGCCTCGAAGCCGGCCGCGTCGTGCACGGCGCCGGTTTCGAAGGCGCACTGCAGCGACTGTGCCAGGAAGCCCAGGCGCTCCAGGTGGCGCCCGGTGGACAGCAGGCGCCAGCCGTCGTCGCGCGTCATGCGGTCGGTCTGGGCGCCGGTCATGGCCGCGGTGTGGCCGGACAGCACCTCCAGCACCCGCAGGGCGTCCACCGAGGCGTAGTCGCCGCCGCTGGTGCAGGCCGCGCAGCCGCGCTTGAACTCCGCCTCGGCGCTGACGATCTGGTTCCACTGCTCCTGCGACAGCCGCTCGCGCACGGCGGCGGCGGCGCTGCGCACGCCCGCCAGGTTGAAGCCGACGCTGGTGGCATGGCGCGTGTCGGCCAGGGCCGCGATGAGCGAGCGCTCGAACACGCGGCGCGCCTGGGTCGCAGGCGGCACGGCGGCCAGCACCAGGCCATTGGCCGCGGCCGCGGCGCTGAGCCAGGCCAGCAGCGGCTGCGAGGTCTGGTCCTCGCCGTTGAGGCTGGCGATGGCCAGGCGCGCGAGCCGCGCCGTGTTCTCGGTGCGTTCGGTGTAGCGCCCCAGCCAGAACAGGTTCTCGGCCGCGCGGCTGGTCACGGTACGCGTGCGGTTGCGCGTCTCCACCGCCGGATGCTCGTGGTGCAGCAGTGTCGTGGGATCGACTTCGCCCTCGGTCAGGACCCAGGTGTCGGCGCTGCTGCCGCCGCGCTGCATCGAGGCGATGTCGAACTCGCCACCGGCGATGCGGGTCAGGCCGCCCGGCAGCACCCGCCAGCCGGCGGCGCCGTCGGAGACGGCGAACACGCGCAGCAGCAGCGAACGCGGCACGATGTGGTCGCCCGCGTGCGTGCTCTTCCAGGTTGGCATCTGCGACAGCGGCAGGTAGGCCTGCACGGTGTGCAGGTCGGGCTCGCGCGCGATGCGGCCGGCCCATTCGTCCAGCTGCCGGTGCGACAGGTTGCGGCCCAGCACCGCGCCCGCGCCGGGGCCGGCCTGGGTCGACTTGATGACGGCCTGGCCCAGTTGCGGCAGCACCGCCTCCATGGCGGCGCGTTCGCCGCACCACCAGGTGGCCAGGGCCGGCAGGCGCAGCTCCTCGCCCAGCAGGTGGCGGCTGAGGGCCGGCAGGAAGCCGAGCAGGGCCGATGATTCCAGGAAGCCGGAACCGGGTGCGTTGGCCACCAGCACGTTGCCGGCGCGCACGGCCTGCAGCAGGCCGGGCACGCCCAGGTGCGAGTCGGCGCGCAGCTCCAGCGGATCGAGGAATTCGTCGTCCAGCCGCTTGAGCACGCCGTGCACCGGTTCCAGGCCCTTGAGCGTCTTCAGGTACAGGCGCTGGTTGCGCACGGTGAGGTCGCTGCCCTCGACCAGGGTCAGGCCCAGGTAGCGCGCCAGGTAGGCGTGCTCGAAGTAGGTCTCGTTGTAGGGGCCGGGCGTGAGCAGCACGATGCGCGGTTCGGCCTGGCCGGCCGGGCACAGGGCCAGCAGGCTCTGCAGCAACGCGCGGTAGGTGGCGCCCAGGCGCTGCACGCGCAGGTCGCGGAAGGCCTCGGGGAACAGGCGCGAGATGATCAGCCGGTTCTCCAGCAGGTAGCCCAGGCCCGAGGGCGCCTGGGTGCGCTGGGTGACGATCCACCAGGCGCCGCCGGGGTCGCGCGCCAGGTCGAAGGCGGCGATGTGCAGGCGCCGGCCGCCGGCCGGTGCGATGCCGTGCATGGGCCGCAGGAAGCCCGGGTGGCCCTGCACCAGCGCCGGCGGCAGCAGGTTGGCGCGCGGCAGGTCCTGCGGGCCGTAGACGTCGTCGAGGATGGCTTCGAGCAGGCGCACCCGCTGCAGCACGCCGGCTTCGATCTGCTGCCAGCATTGCGGCGTCAGGATCAGCGGGAACAGGTCGAGCGACCAGGGCCGCTGCGGCCCGCCGTCGTCGGCATAGACGTTGTAGGTGATGCCGTTGTCCCGCACCTGGCGCTGCAGGTTGGCGGTGCGGCGGTTGAGGTCGGCGAAGCCGTCCGTGCCCAGCGTCTCGAAGAACCGCGACCATTCCGGCGTGGGCAGGGCATAGGCGCGCGCCGGATCGGCCAGCGGATCGGACAGCGCCCCGCGCAGTTCGTCATAGTGTCCCGGCGCCGCCGGCGGCGCCCGACGCCCCCCCCCGGCC
>JAEZKX010000083.1 GCA_023436025.1 Pseudomonadota bacterium
CTGGCCTTCACCAAGTCGACTGACATGGTGACGCTGACGGGCTCGGCGACGCCGCTGGCCGTGGACGTGCTGTCGATTGGCGGCACCAATGTCGACGCTTTCGTCGGCATCAACGGTGGTACGAGCGACGCGATCGGCCTGGAATTGGCCGGCATCGAGTTTGGCCTGGCCCTGATCAGCGAGAAGCCTGCAGCCGCAGCGCCCGCTCCGGCACCTGCGACCCCGGTCCGCAAGTGGACCGCGCTTCAAGCCACCGCTGACAGCGTCAGCTTCCAAGGCGTCACTGGCCTGGAGGTCAGCGTCGACACGCTGTTCGTCAATGTGAACCAAGCTGCCGCTGATGGCAGCGTGATCGACTTCGCGGCTCAGAACCTGGAAGTCCGCACCGGCCCTGGCGCGAACGACAAGCTCGCGCTGGACATGGACGGCAGCCGCGGTGCGCTGCTTGAGGCGGCCGGCCACCTGACCTTGGACGTCTTCGGCTTCGTGCGCATCGAGGGCGACCTGGCATTCACCAAGTCGACCGACATGGTGACGCTGACCGGCTCGGCCACGCCGCTGGCGGTGGACGTCCTGTCCATCGGCGGCACGAACGTCGATGCCTTCGTCGGCATCAATGACGGAACGACCGACGCGATCGGCCTGGAACTGGCTGGTATCGAATTCGGCCTTGCGCTGATCAGCGAGCAACGTGCGGCCGCGCCGGCACCCGCTCCGGCATCTGCGACGCCGGTCCGCAAGTGGACCGCGCTGCAAGCCACCGCTGACAGCGTCAGCTTCCAGGGCGTGACTGGCCTGGAAGTCAGCGTTGACACGCTCTTCGTCAACGTTAACCAGGCTGCCGCCGACGGCAGCGTGATCGACTTCGCGGCTGACTCGCTCGAGATCCGCACCGGTTCCGGCGCGGACGACAAGATCGCGCTGGACATGGACGGCAACCGCGGCGCGCTGCTGGAAGCTGCCGGCCATCTCACGCTGGACGTCTTTGGTTTCGTCCGCATCGAAGGCAACCTGGCCTTCACCAAGTCCACCGACATGGTGACGCTCACCGGCTCGGCGACCCCGCTGGCCGTGGATGTCCTCTCCATTGGTGGCAGCAACGTCGATGCCTTCGCCGGGATCAACGGCGGTACCGCCGACGCCGTTGGCCTCGAGCTGGCTGGCGTCGAATTCGGCCTCGCACTCATCAGCGAGAAGCGCGCGACCGCGCCGGCTCCTGCGCCCGCCACCCCCGCGCGCAAGTGGACTGCGCTGCAAGCCACTGCCGACAGTGTTGAGTTCAAGGGTGTCACCGGGCTGGAAGTCAGCGTCGACACCCTGTTCGTCAACGTCAACCAGGCGGCCGCCGATGGCAGCGTCATCGACTTCGCCGCCGACAAGCTGGCGATCCGCACGGGCCCGTCCACCAGCGACACGATCGACCTCGCCATGGCGGGCAGCCGTGGTGCGCTGATGGAAGCGGGCGGCTACCTGACGCTGGACGTGTTCGGCTTCGTCCGCATCGAAGGCAACCTGGCGTTCACGAAGTCGGCCGACAGCGTGACGCTCCACGGGGCGGCCAGCCCGATCGCAGTGGACATGCTGTCCATCGGCGGGACCAACGTCGACGTCTTCGCCGGCGTCAACGGCGGCACCGCCGACGCGATCGGCCTGGAGCTGTCCGGCATCGAGTTCGGCCTGGCCCTCATCAGCGAACAACGCGCCACTCAGGCTCCCGCGCCCGCCACGCCGCTGCGCCAGTGGACGGCACTGCAGGCCACCGCGCAGAGCGTCGCGTTCGTCGGCATCAACGACATCGAGGTCAGCGTCCAGTCGCTGTTCGTCAACGTCAACCAGGCGGCCGCCGACGGCAGCATCATCGACTTCGAGCGCGACACGCTCGACATCCGCACCGGCCCCGCGCTGACGGACACCATCACGCTGGACATGGATGGCGCGCGCGGCGCGCTGATCGAGGCGGGCGGCCACCTGACCATCGACCTGTTCGGTTTCGTCCGCATCGACGGCGAGCTCGCCTTCACCAAGTCCACCGACACGGTGCGCGTGGCCGGCGAATCGACCTCGCGCACGGTGGACGTGCTCACCATCGGCGGCAGCGAAGCCGACGTGTTCGTCGGCATCAATGGCGACAGCGCCGACGATCGCATCGGCCTGCAACTGGCCGAGATCGAGTTCGCGCTGGCCCTGGTCAGCGAACGGCGCGCCGCCGCGCCGGCCCCCGCGCCCGGCCCGGTGCCGGCGCCCGCCACGCCGCTGCGCAAGTGGACCGCGCTGCAGGCGACGGCCGGTGAGGTGGAGTTCGTCGGCGTCGACGGCCTCGAGGTCGGCGTCGAGAACCTGTTCGTCAACATCAACCGGGCTGCCGCCGACGGCAGCGTGATCGACTTCGCCGCCGACAAGCTCGACGTGCGCACGGGCACCGCGCCCACCGACATCCTGTCGCTCGACATGGAAGGCAACCGCGGCCCGCTGATGCAGGCGGGCGGCACGCTGACGCTGGACGTGTTCGGCTTCGTCCAGGCCAGCGGCGACTTCGCCATCGAGAAGAGCACCCGCAACGTCAAGCTGGCCGATGCCGCGGGCACCCAGCTGGCGGTGGACGTGCTGACCATCGGCGGCCAGAACCTCGACGCCTTTGCCGGCGTGGGCGGCGCCCAGGACGGCATCGGCTTTGCCTTGAGCGATGCCGACATCGCGCTGGCCCTGATCAGCGAGACGCGACCGGCCGGCGCGCCGGCGCCCGCGGCCACGCCGCTGCGCAAATGGACCGCACTGCAGGCCGACGTGGGCAGCGTCGGCTTCGTGGGCTTCGAAGACCTCGTCACCATCAAGGCCCAGGGCATTTCGGTCGAGATCAACCGCGCCGGCGCGATGCCGGCGGGCCAGCCGGCCACCCCGGTGATCGACTTCAAGAGCCTGCCGCTGCAGGTGCGCACGGGCCAGGCCAGCGTCATGACGCTGGACATGGATGGCGCCGCCGGCACCCGCACGGCCGTCGACATCGAGCGCGCCACGCTGGCGATCTCCGACTACGTCTACATCAGTGGCGGCTTCCACTTCGAGCAGACCACCGGCACCACGGTCGACGTGGTCACCGGCCTGCCGTCCAACCAGGCCCTGATTCCCGCCGGCCTCAAGACCAGCCTGGACAAGATCGCCGGCGTCTCCAGCGATTACGCGCGCATCGAGAACCTGGCGGTCGACCGCACCATCCTCAGCGCCACCAACGTCGACATCTTCGTCGGCCTCGGCCCGTACTTCATCGACGAGGACGGCGACGGCATCTTCGACGAGGGTGTCGAGCGCCTGAACGACGACGCCTTCGGCATCAAGCTGGAGGACATCGACTTCGGCATGGCCATGATGAGCTCCACGCTCGCGGCCGACCCGGATCGGATCGTTCCCAAGCTGACCGCCCTCAAGGTCAGCTGGAAGGACGGCATCGACATCGACTGGGACTTCTTCAAGTTCCGGGCACAGGACATCGAGGTGGGCGTCAACATGGGCGGCGCCTGGCGCGGCGCGCCGACGGTGGGCACGCCCTACGTGGATTTCGCCAGCAGCTTCGGCCCCGGCGGCATGGTGATCGGCGACGGTCCCGATGCGCTGGCGCTCGACTTCGACCGCCCGGTGCTGGGCGTGTCCATCGGCCACGCGCTGCTGAACGTCGGCGACTTCTTCCAGATCGAAGGCAGCTTCGCCTTCACGAAGAGCTCGGGCGTCAACATGGACGTCAAGACCGGCCTGGCGCCGGGCGCCAGCACCGCGGGCCTCATCTCGCAGCTGCGCGGCACGGGCTACCTGTCGGCCGACGCGTCCACGCTGGACAACCTGCCGATGGACGTGGTGAGCTTCGGTGCCTCCGACGTCACCATCAAGATCGGCGACCCGACCGACCCGCTGTTCTCGCTGGACGACATCGACATCGGATTCGCGATCTTCCGCGCCTCCACCTTCGTTCCCAACGCGTCGGTGATCCCGCGGATGTACGCGATGAAGGCCCACTGGGCCGAGCCGCTGGACGTGGACTGGGGCTTCATGGAGCTCGAGGTCCTCGACCTCACCGTGCGCCTCAACCAGGGCGCCAACTGGGGCGGCCTGGAGGTGGCCCCGTACATCGACTTCCGCTCGAGCTTCCCCGGCACCGATGGCTTCGCGATCGACACCGGCGGCGACGCGGTCAATCTCGACTTCCAGAGCCGCACCATCGGCGTGTCGGTCGGCCATGCGCTGCTGAAGATCGACGACTTCATCCACATCGAGGGTGGCTTAGCGCTCGAGAAGAGCGCCGCGCGCCCCGTCACCATCCACACGGGCTTCGAAAGCAACTCGGCGCAGTCCGCCGCGGCCCTGCAGCCCTTCGTCGGCACGCCGGGCTACAACCCGCTGGACCACAGCAGGATCACCGCCTACCCGATGGACATGGTCACCATCGGCATGTCGGACGTGAACGTGTTCATCGGCGCCGGCCCGTACTTCCGCGAGGGCACCAGCGTGCGCGACCCGGATGCCGTGGGTCTGGTGGTCGAGAACCTCGACGTCGGCCTCGCGCTGTTCTCCGATCCGCAGCGGCGCGTCCAGCGCATGTACGCGCTGTCGGCGTCCACCGACCTGGTCGGCTTCGTCGGCATGGACTTCCTGCAGCTGCAGGCGAGTGACGTCCAGGTGCGCGCCAACCAGGGCACGGCCTGGAGCGGCACGCAGGTCAAGCCGTGGGTGGATTTCAAGTCCACCTTCGGCGCCAGCGGCCTGGCGGTGAACACCGGCGGCGAGCCGGTGTACCTGGACTTCACCACCAGCATGATCGGCGCCTCGGTCGGCGACGCCCTGCTGCAGATCGACGAGTTCGTCTACGTGCGCGGCGCCTTCGCCTTCGAGAAGGGCGCGCGCTACCGCGTCGACGTCGACACCGGCGTCTCCCTCACCAGCGCGCCGCAGCTCGCGGCCACCCTGGGCCAGCTGAAGCTGCGCGATTCGCAGACGTCCTTCGAAGGCGACCTGACGCGCATCTACGACCTGGAGGTCGAGGCGTTCACGCTGGGCATGAACAACGTCAACGTGTTCGTCGGCTACGGCGTCCCGGACTTCAGCAAGCCGATCGACCAGCAGGACGACGTCTTCGGCCTGGTGATCCAGGACGTGGACCTGGGCCTGGCGATCATGACGCCGACGCAACGCGCGGCGGTGGCCAACCTGCCCAAGTTCTTCGCGCTCAAGGCGAGCGCGCAGCTGTTCACGGTGGCCGGTGGCGAAGGCATCTTCGAGCTGGAAGGCCGCAACATCGGCGTCAACGTCAACTGGAGCAGCGGCTGGAACGGCATCCAGAACGCCACGCCGGTGATCGACTACAAGGCCAGCTTCGGCGCGGCCGGCCTCAAGGTCCAGACCGGCGGTGACGACGTCTACATCGACTTCACCCAGGGCGTGATCGAGGCCGAGGTGAAGAACGCGATCCTGGCGGTCTCCGAGTTCGTCTACCTCAGCGGCAACTTCGCGTTCCGCCGCGGCGCCGCGACCGAACTGACGGTCAACGGCCCGCTGGGCGCGCGCTTCAACAACGTCAAGGCGGCCTCGCTGGAGTTCGGCGGCAACAACGTCGAGGCCTTCGTCGGCGTCGGCGGCCCGTACCGGCGCGACAGCAATGGCGACGGCGTGATCGATTCGCGCGACACCATCAATCCGGATGCGATCGGCCTGACCATCCAGGACTTCGACTTCGGCCTGGCGATCTTCACGACCCAGTTCGACCTGGCCAACCCGCTGGTTCCCGAGGGCACGAAGTTCACGGCGCTGAAGGCGCGCGGCGAGGGCATCGAATTCGTCGGCTTCGGCGACGTGATCGACTTCGAGCTGAACGACATCAACGTCGGCATCAACCACAGCAGCCGCGCCGGCCTGTCCGTCGACTTCACGGATGCCGCCCGCCCGCAGGGCTACGAGATCAAGACCGGCGCCGCGCCGGTCTTCCTGGACTTCGACACCGAGATCATCGAGGCCTCCGTCGGCCACGCCAAGGCCAATATTGCCGGCATGGTGGCCCTGGAAGGCAGCTTCGCCTTCCAGCGCCGCTACCTGGAGCGCGTGGGCTACACGGTGCCGGGCGTCGGCACCGTCGAAGGCCCCGGCATGGCCCTGATCGTGGTCGCGCAGGATGTCTACGGCTTCGCCGGCATCAACGGGCCGTACCGCGAGGACGCCAACGGCGACGGCGTCATCGACGACCGCGACCCGGCCAACGAGGACGCGATCGGCCTGGCCATCGACAACCTCGACCTCGCCCTGGCCATGGTCACGCCGGCCTTCGCGCCGGGCGCCGGCTTCGCCGGCGTCAAGTTCTTCACCCTGGATGCCACGGCCGATTTCGCCGGCATCGTGGGCACCGACCCCTTCCTGACGCTGGAAGCCACCGACCTCAAGCTGGGCTTCAATGCCGGCATGCTGGGCAACATCCCGGCGCCGGTGTACGTCGACTGGTCGCTCATGCCGGGCGGCGGCCTCACGGTGCCGGTGGGTACCCTGGGCAAGAGCTACACCTTCGACCAGGACGCGGCCTCGCTGCGCATCGGCCTGGATGCCAAGCTGGGCCTGTTCGACCTGTTCGAGATCAAGGGCGGATTCGACTTCGAGTTCGAGTTCCCCGAGGTGGGCTCGCTGTTCCCCCGCATCAGCCTGAGCGGCATCGGCGACCTGCTGGGTGACCTCCCCGACGGCCTGGGCTTCCTCAAGGGCGCGCTCAACTTCGTGCGCGACCTCGACATCTCGATCGGCTTCGACCCGAACATCGGCCTCACGCTGCTGGGCTCGCTGGAACTGCCCGACCTGGTGCTGGATCTCGGCGACTTCGTCTACCTCGAAGGCGACTTCAAGGTGCAGATCGGCCAGACCTTCACGGCCGACATGTACACCGGCCTGCCGTCCGAGCTGGCACTGATCGAGCAACTGCTGCCCTCGACGGCCGTGTCGGTGCTGAACGCGCTCAAGACCGCGGGCGGCATCTCGTCGGACTACACGCGCCTCAAGAACGTCACCTTCACGGGCATGACCTTCGGCGCGTCCGACGTCAATGCCTTCATCGGCACCGGCGGCCCCGACTTCTCGCGGCCGCTGGCGGAGCAGGACGACCTGTTCGGCTTCGGCATCGAGAACCTCGACGTGGGTCTCGCGATCTTCCAGGCCGGCAAGCTGCCGGCGGGCCTGGAGCAGGTCTTCATGAGCCCGCAGAAGTTCTACTCGCTCAAGGCCACCGCCGACTCGCTGTCGACGTACGGCATGGGCGACGTGATCAAGCTGCGTGCCGAAGACATCACCATCGACCTGAACTACGGCGGCAAGGCCGGCCCCGGCGGCTTCCTGCGCGCCACGGCCGACTACCGCAGCATCTCGAACGGGCCTGACGCGCCGTTCGGCTACGCGGTGCAGACCGGCGGGACGCCGGTGTACCTGGACTACAGCGGCCTCGAGATCATCGGCGTCGACATCGGCCTGGCCGAGATCCAGATCTCCGAGTTCCTGCACCTGCGTGGCTCGCTCGCCTTCCGCAAGGGCGAGGAATACCAGGTGATGGTGAATCCGGGTGGCCTCGGTCCCCTGATCGACAGCCTGGGCACCGGCGGCGTGCCGATTCCCAACCCGATTCCGCTGCGCGTCACATCGATGATGCTGGCCGGCACCAACCTCACCGGCTTCGCCGGCGTGGGCGGGCCGTACCGCTACGGCGACGACGCCAATGGCGACGGCCTGCCGGACCAGATCAACGAAGGCGCGATGGGCCTGGTGATCGACGATGTCGACTTCGGCCTGGCGATCCTGACGCCGGCCCTGGCGACGCAGATCCCGGGCCTGGAGAACTACGCGCCCAAGTTCATCACCGCCAAGGCGACCGTGGGCTCCGCGGGGCTGATTGGCGTGGACGAGGACATCCTGGCGCTGCGTGCCGAGGATGTCGAAGTCAACATCAACACCTTCATCGTCCCGGCGCTGGGCCCGGTCGGCAACGGCATCCTGCAGCTGTTCGGGCCGCCGTCGATCGACTACAAGGCGAGCTTCACCGAAGACACGAACAAGAACGGCATCCTCGACGCGGGCGAGGACCTCGACGGCGACGGTGAGATCACCCTGGGCCTGCGACTGCCGGCCGGTGGCAGCAACACGGTGCTGATCGACTTCCATGAGGAGATCATCCAGGCCAAGGTCGGCTATGCGCAGGTCAACCTGGCTGGCTTCATCCAGCTGTCGGCCTCCATGGCCTTCACCAAGAAGGGCTCGGAGACGGTCACGCTGTCCAACGGACAGACCACCACGGTCACCTCGCTGGCGATCGGCATCAACGACGCCTACGGCTTCATCGGCGTCGGCGGCTACTGGCGCGACAGCAACAACGACGGCCGCATCAACGAGGACGACACCCCGGACACCTCCGCGGTCGGCCTCGCCATCGAGGACCTGGACCTGGGCGTGATCCTCGCCAAGGAACTGGTGATCAGCGCCGAAGGCATCGACATCGGCGTCTACCTGGCCGCCAAGGCCGACGTCAACGCGATCGAACTCACGGGGGTCGACGGCGTCACCGCCGGCGGCTACGACCTGGCGCTGGAGATCAACACCGGCGCCCGCTTCTCGCTGGGCCTGGGCCAGTTCAGCCGCGACGCCGAGACTGGCGCCGTCAGCTACGACGCCAATGTCCAGGTCGACGTGTCGCTCACGACCATCGACTTCTCCAAGAGCTTCTGGGTCGACCCGGCCAATCCGGACGTGCAGCAAGTGGGCTACGCCATCCCGACGGGCAACCCGTCGGAACCGGTGGTCCTGACCTACACCGGCCAGTACCTGCGGGTGCGCGGCGCCGTCGTCATCGACGTGGTCGACATGATCCACATGCACGGCGTGGTCGACTTCACCTTCAGCGAGGACGACGGCCTGATGGCCTTCGCCGACGTCGAGGTCGACATCGGCGGTGGCCTGCTGAATTCGCGCGCGACCGGCCTGCTGGCCATCCGCGACGGCATCGCGCTGCGCATGCAGCTCAGCGCCAACCTCGACCTGGGCGACTTCGCGCAGCTGGACGCCAGCCTCGAACTGACGCTGAACACCTTCGAGCAGGAGATCGTCTACGAGGTGCCCGAGGTCTTCCGCGACCTGGTGGGCTTCGACACCTACACCATCCCGGCCACGCCGCCGGGCAAGCCGACCTGGACCGGCCCCTACGTGGCGCTGGTCGGCGCCGGCAAGCTCTCCCTGCTGGACGACGCGTTGAGGCTGCAGGGCGACTTCAGCATCGTCATTTCCGCAGGCGGCGGCATGGAGCTGGGCGCCACCGCCACGCTCGACCTGCCGATCTTCGAGCCGCTGTCGGTCACTGGCACGCTGGGCATCGTCTCCGGCGGTGTCTATGGCAGCCTGCAGGTGGGCAATCCGGCCGACAACGGCGGCTCGCTGCTGATCGACGCCGAGCTGTTCGAGATCCGCGGCGGCTTCCTGCTGCAGGTGAACACCACCAACCAGACGCAGAAGGTCCGCTCGCTCAAGCTGGACGGCTCCGGCCAGCCCACCGGCGAAACCGAGCTGGTCGACGTGACGTCCGGCAGCCTGCGCCTGAAGGGCAGTGCCGGCATCGCCGTCGGCCCGGTCGAACTGCGCGGCATGCTCGAGCTCAACATCGACAGCGAAGGCTTCGACGCCGCGGTCGACATGGTGCTCGACCTCGACGTGCTGGGCTCCATCCGCGTGGGCGGCGCCATCACCATCCGCGACACGGCGGACGAAGGCGCGGTGTTCGCGCTGCGCCTGGGCACCGACGTGACGCTGGGCGTCAGCCAGCTGGGCATCAGCGCCCGGGCAACGCTGGAGATCAACACCAGCAAGAAGCACGAGTACGCCGGCGTCGCGGCCAACACGCTGTTCAACCTCGACCTCGACGGCAAGATCAAGGTGCTGGCCTTCGAGCTCGACTTCCAGGGCGGCATGAGCGTGGTCGACGACGTGTTCCGCATGGAACTGGCGACCAGCCTCGACTTCTTCGGCTTCCTGCAGATCGGCGTCTCGGGCTTCATCGAGAGCGACGGCGACTTCGAAATCCGCGGCGACGCCAGCCTGCACATCGACCTGGGTCCGCTGGAGCTCAACGCCGGCATGTCCATCCTGCTGTCGAACACCCGCTTCGCGGCGTCGGTGTACGGCTCGCTGGACATCAACATCGACCTGGGCCTGTTCAGCATCCACGAGACGCTCGCCGGCTTCAGCGGCGCGATCGAACTGACCCCGGTCAGCGCCTACCTGTCGGCCAGCGTCACCGTCATCGGCATCACGGTGTCGGGCTCCTTCCTCTGGAGCTGGGGCGACCCGCCGGTCATCGCGCACCAGGTCGGCGACACGCTCTACCTGCACATGGGCGACGAGTCCGGCCGCTACGGCCAGGGCGACCTGTACGACGACACCATCCACGAGGCGTACTCGGTCAGCCGCGAGGGCGACCGCATCGTGGTCTCGGCCCTGGGCGTGCGCGACGACAAGTACCTGGCCAGCTCGGTCAAGCGCATCGTCGCCCACGGCGGCAAGGGCAACGACTCCGTGATGGTGTCGCCGAACGTCGAAGCCATCCTCGACTTCGACGGCGGCGAGGGCAACGACACCTTCGTGATCGGCGGCGGCATGGCCGGCTCCATCATCCGCGGCGGTGACGGCAACGACATGTTCACTGGCGGATCGGCCGGCGGCATCCAGTACTTCGGCGGCGCCGGCAACGACCGTTTCGTCGGCGGCGACGGCGACGACTACGTCGACATGGGCAGCGGCATCAACGAGGTGTTCGGCGGTGGCGGCAACGACACCATCCGTGTCACCGGGGCCAACGACACCGTCGATGCCGGCAGCGGCGACGACCTGATCCTGGTCGGCCTCGCCGGCCGGCTGGTGCTCACGGCCGGCGCGGGCAACGACCGCGTGGTGCTCGACGACCTGACCGCGGCGGACATCATCGAGCTGGGCAACCACCGCCTGACGGTGGGCGCACGCGTGCTGGAGTTCCGCGACGACCTCGAGCGCGTCAAGCTCAACAGCCTCTCGCTGGATCCCACGATGCTGTCGGCGCTGCCGACGCAGAACTGGGGCCGCACCGACCTCGAGATCGAGGCAGCCGGCCGCATCAAGGTCGGCGGCACTTTCACCGCGCCCGAGGCCCTGCTGTCCATCAAGGCGGCTGGCATCGACGGCGTGCTGAACACCGAGCTGGCCGAACTGTCGGTGGTCAACACCGGCAGCGGCGGCTACGGCGCCATCGTCGTCAACGAGAAGGACGACCTGCGCCTGGTGAGCGACAACCGCGCGGGCGGCGGCGTGGTCACCAACGCCGGCCCGATCACCATCACCCTGGCCGGCCGTGAGTCGCTGCTGACCCTGGTGAGCGGCATGCTGTCCACGGGCACCAGCGGCGGCGACATCACCATCACCGCCGACGACGTCGACTTCGCCTCCGGTGCCGACATGGTGCGCGGCAGCGGCGCCCTGGCGCTGCGCGCCAAGCACGACGCCCAGAACTACCGCGTCGGCGCGGCGGGCCAGACCACCTTCGGCCGCGATACCTCCAGCTACGGCGCGAGCGGCTACTTCGACCTGTCGATGGCCGACCTCTCCGCGCTGCAGGACGGCTTCAGCGAAATCCGCATCGGCCACCGCAATGCCGCGGGCAATGTGCTGATGACCATCGGCGACATCGAGGACAAGGCGGTGGGCAGCCTGAGCTTCAGTGCCCAGCTGCGGGACGTGGCGCGCTTCAGCGCCGACGACTTCCGCATCGCCGGCAACGTGCGCTCCTCCGAGGCCCTGGCCTTCGACGGCCGCACCATGGAAGTCATGGTGCGCAGCATCCAGGATCCGGAAGGCCCGCCGGCCTCCGGCCTGTACGGGCCCGAAATCCGCATCCGGCTCGACGAGCAGATCGTCGTCTCCGGCCGGATCGAGGCCGCCCGGCTGGTCGACATCCGCGTGGATGCCTCCACCGGCAGCCGCAACCTGCTGGGCTACGGCGCCGAGGTGAACAGCTTCACGGCCGATCCGGGCAGCGTGATCCTGACCACCAACGCGAACAGCCGCGTCAACGTCGTCACCTCCAAGTCGATCTACGTCGGCACCTCGATGACGGCGCAGGGCGCCGGCTCGCAGGTGACCATGAGCGCCGGCACCGGCCTGACGGTGCTCGAGGGTGCGGCCATCTTCGTCGAAGGCGAAAACGGCGTGGTCGACCTGCACGGCCAGCGCTACCTGCACCTCGATGCGGGCAGCGCGGTGCTGGCCGGCGCACGCTTCAACTACGTCGGTAGCACACCGGTGCCGGTGAAGACCGGCGAGAACGTGCGGCTGTCCCTGCGAACCGCCGGCGAGATGACGCTGGACGGCAGCGTCACGGCCAACGGCGACCTGGTGCTGGACGCCGGCGCCACCGTCAACGACCGGGCCGACTACTTCGACACGATCAACGGCCGCACCCTGCGTGAGACCGCCGACCTGGGCCGCATGGCGGCGCTGATCACCGCGCTCAACCAGGGTACGGTCACGGCCGACCTGCGCGCGCTGCTGGGCGAGCTGCCCCTGGGCGCCACGGCCACGGCCAGTGCGGTCGCCAACTACCTGCCGTTCTCGGCGCTGTCTGACGACGCCAAGCTGCTGGTGGCGCAGGCGCTGGGTTACTCCGTCCATCCGGCCGGTGGCTTCTACAACCCGAATGCCAGCGGCTCGCACTTCGTCGAGACCCTGCTCGAAGGCATCACCGACACCGGCTACACCCGCTACGACCAGACGATCTTCGTCAATGCGGCGGGCCAGATCGTCACCGGCTTCGTGCAGGGCACGCGCGCCGACTACAACGTCGCCGAGATCGACTGGGCCGCGTACGGCACCGCGGCCCCCGCCGACACCGCCTGGGCCAGCCTGACGGCGCAGCAGAAGGAAGCCGTCTACAAGACGCTGGGCTACACCCACGACGCGACCGTCGACAAGTACTACAACTACAACGCGCCCTACGGCAAGAAGACCGTCGACGGCTTCGTGCACGGCCCGGCCGCCGACTACAGCAATGCCGACATCTACTGGGGGGCCGCCGGCGCCCCGGCGGCGGACACGCCGTTCTCGGCCCTGACGCAGGAGCAGCAGCGCATCGTCGCCGCAGCCCTGGGCTACGAGATGTTCACCGGCACCAGCTGGTACAAGGCCGATGCCCCGGCCAGCCTGCGGGTGGTCAAGGGCTTCGCCACCGGCACGGTGCACTACGCCATCGACGGCATCGACTGGGGCGGCGTGCGCCCGCCGGCGGCCGACGCGACCTTCGAGCAGCTCACCCCGGCGCAGCGCGCCGTCGTGGCCGAGGCGCTCGGCTACGCGGTGGTGCAGCAGCAGATGTTCTTCAAGGCCGACGCGCCGGCGGCCGAGCGCCTGCTCGCCATGCCGGTGCTGGGCGTGCACTACCAGAACGACGGCATCGACTGGGGCAGCGTCAAGCAGCCGGGCGAGAGCGCCACCTTCGACGTGCTCACGCTGGAGCAGCAGGACAAGGTGCTGGCCAGCATCGGCTACGTCCGCTTCAACGGCGTCGTCTACCACGACGCGGAGGCGGTGTTCGCCGAGAAGCGCTACGTGCTGACCTTCGTCGAGGGCGTCGACTACGACAACGCGACGATGCGCTGGAGCGCGGTGGCCATTCCCGAGGCCGGCACGGCCTTCGAGGACATGACGGCGCAGCAGCGCTTCCGCATCCTCGACCAGACCGGCTGGAAGCAGCACACCACCGCGGTCTACTTCAAGGCCGGCGCGGGTGCCGACGAACTGAAGACCGCCTTCGTCGAAGGCATCGACTACCGCAACGCCGACATGGCCTGGGGCGGCACCGCCGCGGCCGAAGTCGACCGCTGGATCATCACCGACGGCAGCAACCGCTACGTGATCCGCGCCGTCGACGACAACGGCGACGGCATCCCCGAGATGCTGCGCGTGATGGCGGCGCACGAACTGCTGGGCCAGCGCGGCTACGGCGTCCTGCTGACCGGCACGATCACCAACCTGGCGGACAACCGCGGCCTGACCCTCGAGAGCCAGGACGATGTCATCATCCGCGGCAACATCGACCTGCTGGGCAGCGGCTCCGACCTGGTCGTGCAGTCCTCCGGCGGCTGGGTCTACTGGGAGGGCGAGGCCGAGATCCACGGCAACATCGTCCTGCGTGGCGATGGCGCCAACGACCGCGGCCAGAGCGTGTACGTGCACGCGGCCTCCACCCTCAACAGCCTGGAGGCGGGCAGCAGCATCCAGGTCACCGGCGGCAAGGACGTCATCCTCAACGGCCGACTGGTCGCGGGCGGGACGATCGGCGCCAGCGGCGTCACCTTCCTGGGTCCGGATTCCTCCATCAGCGTCACCGCCGGCGAACGCATCGTCGTCGACACGGCGCTGGCGGCGGCCAAGAGCGTCACGCTGCGCACCACCGGCACGCCGGGCGCCGACGACGACGGCCTGGGCGTGCGCATCTCCAGCGCGGGCGGCCTGAGCGCGGCCGGCCTCACCACCGGCGGCGCCGCCGCCTCGGTGAGCATCGACGCGGTGGGCCGCGTCGAGATCGTCGGCAGCATCCTGTCGGGCGGCCAGATGAGCCAGGTGTTCGACACCGAGGGCACGCTGGTGAGCGAAACCCTTGCCTGGGGCAACCGCCCTGGCACCGTCTACGTGCGCTCGCAGGGCCAGGTGTACCTGGGTGGCATGGCGCCGACCGAGAGCGGCGGCGAAGTCGAGATCGGCGCCACCGTGCGCGCGGCCAGCCGCATCGACATCCTGGGCGGCAACAGCACCGACGACATCAGCGTGAAGATGCCCGGCGGCGCCCGCCTGGTGGTCAACGACGCGTCCGGCGTCATCCGCATCAGCGCGGAGGAAGACGCCGAGATCATGGGCCTGGTGGTGGCCGGCGGCGAAGTCATCGACCATTACGACGCCAACGGCCAGTACCTGGGCAGCACCCGCCGCAACTTCAACGGCGATTCCGAGATCTCCATCGCCGCCGGCTACCAGGTGCGCCTGGGCCGCGACCTGATGGCGGGCAAGACCATCGACGTGCGCGGCGGCGTCGGCCAGGGCACGCCCAGCGAGGCCAATCCGTGGGCCGACCAGGGCATCGTGGTGGGCGGCAACGTCCACCTGAGCACCTGGCGTGAGTTCAGCACGATCACGCTGTCGTCCGCGGGCGACATGAGCGTGCTGGCACCGGCGTGGCAGCAGGAGCTGCTGGCCGATGGCTTCGCCGAGTTCGCCGATGGCCACCTGAGCGCCGACACCAGCTTCGAGCTGAGCATCGACCTCGGCACCAAGGTGCTGCGGGGCATCGTCACGGTGCGCGCCGCCGACACCCTGGGCAACAACGGCATCGGCGACCTGCTGCAGGACTTGCAGGACGCGATCGCGGCAACCGCCTTCGAGATCGTCTCGTCGCCGCTGGCGCCCTCGGAAGTGGGCACCACGCAGCACATCGGCGAGAACGAGCTGAAGGTGCGCCTGAACGATGGCCGCCTGTGGCTGACCGGCAACTTCGCGATGTCGCTCGCCGCCGTGGCCGGCGGCAACGCGCAGCGCCTGGGCTTCAGCCAGATCGCCGAGACCGGCGCCACCGGCGGCGCCCGCCAGTCGGGCCGCGGCTACGCGATCGACGCCGCGCAGCGCGGCTCGGTCGTCAACCTCGGCCGCGCCGACGCCCCCAGCGGCGAGATCACCATCTCGGGCTGGGTCCGCGGCTACGCGGGCATCAACCTGTACGCGGGCTACTCGGCCGGCGGCGACCAGAACGTCAACCTGGGCGTCACCGGCGTGCTGGAGACGCTGTCGGGCGGCATGGTGCTGAACCCGGCGGGCAAGATGGTCCTGTGGGGCGACCTGATCGCCCGCGGCCGCGGCTCCGACATCGTCATCAACTCCGCCCACACGGTGGAACTGCGCGGCAACCTCGAGGCCCAGCGCGACATCGTCGTCACCGCCGGCAGCGTGGTGCAGGACGAGGTGAGCATCGCCACCTTCGGCACCGGCCGCCTGATCTCGAGCGACCCGCGCGGCCGCATCGTGCTGGTCGGCCTGAACGACGTCGTCATCGACAGCAAGATCGGTGTCGACAATCCGGAGCTGGGCCTGCTGGAGATCCGTTCGCAGGCCGGCAAGCTGACGCTGTCCGACGACGGCTGGCTCGAGACCGGCGCCAGCATGGTGCTGGGCGGCCGCGACATCGACCTGGGCGGCACGATCCGCAGCCATTCGGCGACTCCGGCGACCTACGACCACGAAGTGAGCATCGTGGCCAGCGGCGACGTCGACGTCCACGGCAGCTTCCAGCTGGCCGGCTCGCTGCAGATCGAGGCGGGCGACGACATCAACGTGCACGCCACGACGCTGCGCGTGACCGGCGCCGGCCAGCGCATGACGCTGGTCGCGGGCGACGCCATCACCATCGGCAGCGCGCCCGGTTATGCCGGCGGCGCGACGGTCGAGGCCATGCAGGCGCTGGAGATCACCGCCGGCGGCCGCGTGACCGTGGCGCAGGACGGCCAGCTGTTCAGCCAGGGCGACGACAGCGACATCGTGATCCGCGCCGACAGCCTGGTCGTCGCGGGCGGCATCCGCGCCGGCGCGCACCTGGTCGATCCGCTGGGCAGCGCCTTCGCCTGGACCGGCAAGCGCGCCGGTCTCGACATCCGCACGACCCAGGGCGTGCAGGTGGGCGAGGGTACCCACGGCGGCAACCTCGCCGCCACCGGCCGCCTGGAGATCCAGGCCGGCACCGACAGCATGGGCCTGGCCTTCACCATGTCGCGCGCCAGCGCGGTGCGCGTGGACGGCACCGGCGCCTTCGGCGGCACCGCCGCCTGGAGCGAGGCCGACGCCGGCGGCGACGCCGCCATCGACATCCGGGCCGACGGCGACGTCCAGCTGCGCGGCAATGTCAGCGCGGAAGACCACGGCGCCGACATCTCGGTGCTGTCGCGCTCCCAGGTGCAGATCGACGGCCTGGTGCGCGCCGACGACACCATCACCATCGTGGGCGGCAGCGACGAAAGCCGCATCGGCGTGCTGGTCGACATGCTGGTCACCAATGCCGGCGGCTACGTCTCGGGCGGCACGCTCGACACCGAAGTCGGCGGCACGATCTCCATCACCGCCATCGACAACATCCTGGTGCAGGGCGTGGTCGGCGAGCAGCGCACGCTGGGCGAGGGCAAGGTGGCGTCGCTGACCGTCAAGTCGACGGGCGGCGACATCACGCTGCAGCGCAACGTCAACGTGGCGGGCAGCGTCGCCATGGAGTCCGGCAACATCTACGCCACCACTGGCGCGGTGGTGTGGGCGACGGGCGAGGGCTCCGACATCTACCTGAAGGCGCGCAGCAGCCTGGTGGTGCAGGGCATCTACGGCACCACGCCGCTGGAGACGGCGATCGTGCGCGCCGACCGGCTGGTGCACCTGGTCGCGCTGGACGTCACGCTCAACGGCATGGTCGAGGCGGGCAGCACCGACGACGGCCGCATCCTGGTGAACGCGGGCCGCTCGCTCACGGTGGGCGGCGCAGGCTTCCTGGAAGCCGGCAAGGCCATCGACCTGAACGCCGGCGTCGACATGAGCTGGACGCGCTCGCGCATGGAAGACGTGATCCGGCGCGAGCAGCTGCAGGGCGGCACGCTGGCCGTGCGCGGCCAGGCCGTGCTGCGCGCCGGCGACTTCTCGGATGCGGCGAACCCGGTCCTCACCGGCGCCAGCATCAACCTGCGCGCGGGCGGCGACGTGGTGATCGACGCCGATCCCTCCGTCGACGGCGCCCGCGAGGTGACCGTGCAGCAGTACGTCACCCGCGCCGAAACCATCCAGGTGGTGGTGGGCTACCGCCAGGAGGCCACCGGCACGGTGCAGGTGCCGGAGGTGACGACCGAGCAGACGCTGATCACCGAGCAGGTGGGCACCGAGAAGGTCAAGGTGGGGTCGGAGTACACCACCATGGACGTGACGCTGGAGCAGATCGGGTACTTCAACCCGAACGCGCCCGAAGGCGCCAAGTTCCGCGAGTACTTCATCGAAGGCATCGACTACTTCAACGACGACATCATCTGGTCCAACGCGGGCAACGAGGCGACGCCCGACCGCACCGCCGCCGCGGTGACGGGCGACTACACCGACCTGGTCAACTACCGCAGCTGGAGCCAGCTGAACGCGGCGCAGAAGCAGGCCGTCCTGAACTACCTGGGCTACATGCCCCTCTACCAGTTCTCGTACTCCAACGCCAAGCTGAACAAGACGCTCAACGGCGTGGCGACCCAGCAGGACTGGACGCCGGAGTGGAAGGACAACACGCAGCAGGTCTACCACGTGGACGTGGCGAACTGGCGTGACAAGTACATCCAGATGCCCAGCGGATCGCAGGAGGACATCCTGCGCGTGGTGACCCAGGGCAATGCCCAGTACCTCCAGGGCGACACCACCCGCGATGGCAGCAACGCCGGCGGCACCTGGGTGACGCTCGGCTCGGATGCCGAGGCACCCGTCCTGAGCCAGGAGCAGGCCGACAACCCCTCCGTCACCAAGGTGGGCGAGCTGGTCGGCCGCTACCAGGACAACGCAACGACCTGGTTCGAGCAGATCACGTCGATGTTCAAGTACGGCGACGCCTGGGGCGCCGGCTACAACGAGGCGCACGCCCTGTGGGACGACGGCGAGGGCCGCTGGAAGGTCCACTACAACGTGGGCACCGGCGACCGCGTGTTCGACGTGGCCGGCCGCGACCTGGTGTCCATGCTGCGTGACCCGAACTGGTACTTCACCTCCACCGAGGCGTCGATCACCACCGGCGAGTCGCTCAACCTGGACCTGTCGGACTGGCAAAACGACCGTGGCACCAGCCTGCTGACCGGCTACGCGGCGTTCCTGGACACCCTTCTCAGTGACACGCTCACGCTGGAGCAGACCGGCATCGACAGCGAAGCCAACCAGTTCTCCCACAAGTTCAAGTACTGGAGCGCGTGGGTGTGGCTGGTCGACCACTGGGTCGACAACGATGACGGCAGCGGCTGGCGGTGGGGCGAGGAGGAGGACGTTCCGCGCTTCTCCAACGTGATCATCAACGACAAATCGACGTTCACGAACGGCACCACCAACGCCTGGGAGAAGTACACCAAGGAGGAGATGTACTACGTCGGGATCCTCAACGAGATCGCGACGGGCCATGACGCCTACGACTACCGGGGTGGCACGGGCAACTTCAACTGGAATGCCTGGAAGAACGTCTACGAGCAGATCGTGGCGACCAACTCGTACCGCAGCGGCGGTTCGGCCAACGGCGGCTACGGCGACGACCTGAAGATCGAGGTGCGCGGCCGTGACGAGTACGAGCGGACGCAGACCGAGACGTACAACAACTACACCAACGAGTGGTCGTCGAAGTGGCATGACGTCTACGACACCCGCCTGAAGCTCAGCTACCAGATGGTGTCGCAGGACAAGGACATCTACGACTACCGGCCGGTGATGCAGACGACCGTCAAGGACGTGACGGTGGTCAACATGCGCGACGTGACGGTGTGGGAGACGGTGGCCATCGTCGAGGAACAGACCGTGCTGCGCACGGAGCTGTCCACGGTGGACATGAGCACGACCACCTACGCGGGCTTCGCGGGCCAGAGCCTCCACGCGGGCGCCATCTCCATCGACGCCGGCGGCTCCGCCCGCGTCAGCGGCAAGATCGCGGCCAGCGAGACCATCGACATCGACGCCGGCGCCACGCTGCAGCTCAAGGGCGAGCGCAGCGACAGCGCGGGCCGCCTGATGGCCTCGATGCTGGTGGCGGGCGACACCATCGACCTGCATGCCGGCGGCAATGTCGTCCTGCACGACTCGGCGCTGGTCAACGTGACGTCGGCCGCCGGCCGCGTCGACATCAGCGCCACGATGGATGTCAACCTGGGCGGCTCCATCCTGGCCGGCCGCGCGCTCGACGCCCCCGCGGGCACCGTCGCCAGCGGCGCGGTGGACGTGGCGGCCGACCGCAACGTGCAGCTGTCCGGCAGCATCACGGCCGGCACCATCACCATCGCCGCGGGCGCCGGCGCCTCGGGCGACGGCAGCGTGCGGGGTGACGCCGAGACGCGCCTGCGGGCCGAGACCGGCGACCTGGAGATCAAGGCCGGCACCTTCGGCGGCAGCATCACGCTGACCGACTCCGAGCTGGTCGCCAGCGCCCCCGGTGCCGCCATCCGCCTGAGCGCCGAAGGCGGTGCGGTGCGGCAGACGGCCGACGCCGACACCGGCCGCGGCAGTGGCCGCATGGAAGCCGACCAGCTGTTCGCGCGCGCCGACACGGCGATCGTCCTGAACACCATGGTGTCCGCGGTCGACCTGCAGCTGCTGCAGGCCGGCAACATCGAGCTCACCAACGCCGGCGACCTCGTCCTGCGCGACGTCCTGGCCGCCGACGGCGCCATCGACGTGCTGAACTTCGGCCGCCTCACGGTCCAGGACGTCCGCACCACCGGCACCAGCGACCGCAACGACGTGCGCCTGGAGACGGTGGGCGGCGGCGTCGTGCTGCGCAACCTGCGCACTGGCGAACGCGGCGACGTCACCATCGTCTCGGCGCGGGACGTCGAGCACGGCAGCGGCCAACTGGTCGCCGACGAGCTGACCGTCGTGGCCGCCGGCGCCGTCGGCCTGCTGACCTCGGTCAACGGCCTGACGCTGACCACCACCGCGGTCGGCAACGTGACGCTGCGGCAGGACGTGCGCCGCCTGCTGATGCGCAACGTGCTGGTCGCCGACGGCAGCCTGGGCGTCGATGCCGGCGGCATCGTCGAACTGGCGTCGGTGCGCCTGGCGTCGAACAAGGACGCCAATGACATCGATGTCACCGCAGGCGGCGACATCCTGGTGCGCGAGGTGTCCGCGGGCATCTACCTGACCGACCCGGCCGACAAGCCGGTGGTCGCCGCGAAGACGACCACCCTCACCACGGCGGCCGAGGGCGTCGCCCAGGTCACCGAGCTGCAGTTCCACGCCCACGCACCGGAGGCGGGCCTCGTCTACGGCCTGACCGTGGGAGGCGCCACCTACGAGGTGGTGGGCGCGAATGGCGACACCTTCGCCACCCTGCTGGCCGCGCTGCAGTCCGCCATCGAGGCCGATGCCGGCCGCCAGGTGGACGTGGCGGTGGACGCCGCCAACCGCAAGGTCACGCTGACCGCCCGCGCCACCAACACCGTGGTCGCCGTGAGCGGCGGCGTCACGCTGACCACGGTGAGCTCCTCCGGCGACGTCACCCTGACGTCGCTCGGCGGCCGCATCACCGAGAGCTTCATCGACGACGCCGTCGACATCGTCGCCGACCGGCTGACGCTGTGGGCGAAGAACGGGATCACCGGGCTGGAAACGGCCATCAACAGCCTGCACGCGACCACCGAGTCGGGCGACATCATCCTGTCGGACAGCGACGGCCTGCTGGAGAAGTCGCTGGGCATGGACGTGGTCCGTGCCCGCACGACGCTGTCCACCGACAGCGGCGCGGCGGCGGCTTCGCTGGTGAGCTTGGCCGCCGTCAACGCACTGCGCGTGGGCGACAACGTCCAGCGCGCGGAGACCGGTGCCATCCGCGCCGACAACCTGCGCCTGGTGAGCGAGGCGGGCAGCGTGGTGGTGACGGCGCCGGTGAGCGGCGACGCGCTGCACTACACGTCCGGCGTCGCCTTCGTCGCCAAGGACATCGTCTCGCTGCACAAGTTCTACACGGCGCCCCAGCTGATGGAGTACCGCGCGGGCAGCTACTTCCTGTTCGAGGACGCCTCGCGGCTGTTCCCGGGCGACATGGCGGCCGACACGCTGATCATCGAGACCGGCGGCACGCTGAGCCTCAACGGCAACCTGAAGGCTGGCAAACGCCTCGAGCTGGTCGCCGGCGAGGACCTGATGGTGCGCGGCACGATCAGCCACATCTCCGGCAACCCGGCCACTCCGATCGACGAGATCATCATGGTGGCCAGGGGCGAACGTCCGGTCATCAAGGCCATCGACCTGAATGCCGACGGCGACACCGACGACATCCTGTACGAGGCCGGCAGCCAGATCGACTACAACGGCGACGGCGACTTCCTCGACGTCGTGCTCGAGTCGGAGCTGGGCATCGACCTCAACGGCGACGGCGACACGGACGACGTGCTGTACGAGACGATCCTGCCGATCGACTACAACGGCGACGGGGACTACACCAGCGTGATCTCCGAAGCCGGCGTGTCCACGCCGAGCGGCTTCCTGAACGTGCAGGTGCAGTCCCTGCTGGCCCGCGACTTCCAACTGCGCGCGCTGCGCGACATCTACGTCGACCTGGACGACGGCCTGGCGCTGACCGGCTTCGTCGGTGGCATCACCGGCTTCACCTCGGCGCAGAACGTGACGCTGGACGTCAACGGCGTGTTGCAGGTCAAGAGCGGCATCGTCTCCGCCAACGAGGCTTCCGGCACGCTGCGCGTGATCTCCAAGGACATCACCAGCGACGGCGCCTCGGTCTTCATCGCCAACAACCTGATCGTCGACGCCACCGGAGACGTCCAGCTGAACACGCTGGTCAACTTCATCACCGTCGACGCCAAGGTGGACCCGGCGGTCGCCGGCGACACCAGCAACGTGTCGATCAACGAGGCCACCGGCCTCACCGTCGATCGCATCGTGGCGCAGAACGGCGCGATCTACATCCGCGCCGGCGGCGACACCTTCATCCGCGACGTGCGCAACGTCGCCGACGGCGACGACATCACCGTGATGGTGGTGGGCGACCTATGGATCGACTACATCGAAGGCGGCACCGCGGTCGGCGCCGAGAAGACCGGGGGCATGGTCTGGGTGGACGCCACCGGCACCATCCGCGAGTGGGAGACGATCCTGCGCAACGCCGACGGTGATCCGGTCGGTGCGGAACTGGACCAGACCTCGGCCGACCTGTATGGCTACCTGGTCCGCATCCGCGGCGCGGTGGCCGGCACGCCGGTCGCGCTGCTGAACCCGACCATCGCGGGCACGGGCTATGAACTGGAGGTCCGCTACACCGCGGTGCCGACCGCCACCGTCCCGGGCTGGCATCACAGCCCCGTCTCCACGGTCACCGTGGACCAGATGTACGCGGACAGCGGCCTGATCCAGACGATCACGCCGACGCAGGTCACCGCCGCCGGCATCGGCCGCGCGCAGATCGACCAGCTGACCTTCGCGTCGACCACGCTGGGCGCCGGTGCGACCATCCGCCTGAGCGTGACTTCGGGCGGCCAGACGCGCAACTACGTGGTCACCGTGGGCGACAGCTACAGCGCCGGCACCGTGACCGCCGACTGGGCCTCGATGCTGTCCGCCATGGCCGAGAAGATCCGGGCCGACAACGTCGTGCTGGTGGACGTCAACAGCATCGCCAAGCGCCTGACCTTCACGGCGCGCGAGGACAACAAGTCGTTCTCGATCTCCGGCATGCGGATCCAGACGGTCACGTCGGGCTTCTACACCGCCGCGGTCGACGTCGACGGCAGCGTGCCGACGGTGCCGGCGCAGCCGGCGGCCAAGCAGGAGTCCGAGATCGTCT
Organism: Pseudomonadota bacterium; assembly: GCA_023436025.1. Classification (GTDB taxonomy): domain Bacteria; phylum Pseudomonadota; class Gammaproteobacteria; order Burkholderiales; family Burkholderiaceae_C; genus Ramlibacter. The sequence continues at coordinate 23,615 of JAEZKX010000083.1, forward strand.
TCCGCAACGACGCGATCTCCGACGACGCCAGCTACACGGTGGTCATCGACGGCCGCGTGTACACGGCCCGGACCGGCCAGAACGGCCTGCTGACGGTCACCGTCGGCGCCGGCGTGCCCATCACCTTCGATGCCTACACCTGGGCGTCCTTCAGCGGCATCACGGTGAATGCCGCCGACACGGCGGACCCCAACCACGACCGCACCATCCGCATCAACCAGTCCGTCAAGGACAAGGTCTACGTGCTGAGGGTCGGCTCCAAGACGTACACGCACACCGCCACCGACAACAACGCCAACACGCTGGCGGCGGCGCTGCGCGCGCTGATCCCGGCTGGCGATTTCGGCTCCAGCGTCAGCGGCGCCACCATCACGCTGACCAGTGGCGCGGGCCTGCTCGACATCTCGCTGGCCGACGCGACGATCAACGCGAAGGACGTGCCCGACGTCAACCATGACCGCCTGATCCGCTTCAACGGAACGCAGGTCGTGGGCGGCGCCAGCTATGTCGTCACCATCGGCGGCGTGGACTACACGTACACCACGCCCCGCCTGCTGCCTGCGAACTTCAGCCTCGCCGATGTGGCGCAGGGCGTGGCGGGCGTGCTGCGCCAGGCCGGCTTCTCCAATGTCACGGTCTCCTCCGAGACCAGCGGCGGCCGGGTGACCGAGGCCACCGTCACCATCGGCGGCGGCGCCGGGGACAAGGTGATCGGCTTCTCCAAGGCGAGGTATCCGGTGGCGCTGCCCAGCGCCGGCGAGGCGGTGATCAGCTCGACCGAGGATGGCAAGCAGACGATCAGCCTCTCGGGCGTGGAGGTCGTCAACGGCGCCTTCTACGAAATCCGCATCGGCAACAAGACCTACCAGACGCAGGCCACCGCCGGCTCGACGCTGCACAGCATCAACACGGCGCTGCGCAACCTCATCGCCGCGGACTACACGGTGGTGGCGAGCAACACCACCGTGGCCGCAGGCAGCTGGACCGGCGTGCTGAACGAACTGCGCGACCGCATCCAGGCGGGCGAGGACATCGTCGTCACCGCGTCGACGGCCAACGCCACGCCCAAGCTGCGTCTGGTGGCGCAGGACTTCAACGATCCGTTCGACGTCGAGCGGGTGGTCGTGCGCTCCGAGCTGAGCGTGCTGCGCAACGGCGGCAGCCTCCTGCAGGAGGCCGCCAACGGCAAGCCGCAGGTCAGCGAGGTGCAGTTCGCGCCCAGCCTGTGGAACAACGCGACCTACACGGTGGTCGTCAACGGCAACGTCTACACGGTCCAGGTGCCGTCGCGCACGCAGAACAACTGGGAGTCCATCCTCTCGGCGTTCAAGACCGTCATCGAGGCGGGTGAACAGATCGCGGTCACCTACGACGCATCGACGCAGACGCTGCGCCTGACCGCGGAAGCCAACAACGCCCCGTTCCGCGTCAGCTTCGTGGGCCGATCCTCGCTGGCCACGGCCATCGACGCCGGCGTGTCCACCACGCAGCCGGCCAACAGCACCCGTCCTTACATCGGCACGGTGACCTTCGGGGCCGGCACGATCACGCTGGGGTACACCTACACGGTCAGCCTGTCGGTGTTCGTCGACGGCAGGCTGGTCACCGAGAACTTCAAGGTCACCACCGGCAACCCCAACGCGCCGGATGCGGTGTCAGGCACCGTCGAGGCCACCTGGAGCAACATCCTCAGCGGCCTGCGGACCCAGTTGCTGGGATCGGACCTGGTGGGCGAAGTCGAGATCGACAGCGCGAACCGCCGGCTGACGATCACCGGCAAGGCCGACGGCGTCACGCTGACGCTGCGCGGCGAGACGCGCACCAGCGGCGCGGACGTGGTCAGTGGCGGCGAAGTGCCCGTGGTCCGTGCCGCCGAGGCACTGAAGCAGGTGTCCGAGGTCATCTACGCTGACCGCACGCCGGTCGCGGGCGACGTGTACTCCGTCACCGTGGCCAGCCGCGTGTTCTCGGTCAAGGTCGGGGAGGGCGGCATCACCGCCAGCCTCCAGTCCGTGCTGCAGGGCCTGCGCGACAGGATCAACCAGGCGGCTGGCCTGCCGATCACAGCCTCGATCGACCTCGCCAACCGCAAGCTGGTGTTGACCGCCGACGTCGTGAACGTGCCGTTCGCCGTCACCGACGTGCAGGTGCAGTTCAACACCATCAACGAGGTCAACAACCCGGCCGTGGTGACGCCCGTCGTCCAGCCGGGCACGACGGCCACCCAGCAGACCCGTGTCACCTTCCCGGACGGCGCCACGCCCCATCCGGACGTGACGTACACGCTGGTGGTCAACACCACCTCGTACGCGGTCAAGGTCGGCCAGCAGGTGGGCGGCAGCACGGTGCAGGCCACCTGGGCCTCGCTGCTGGGCGCCTTCAGGACGCTGATTGACGCCAGCGGCGTGGTCGAGGCGACGGTCGAGGCCGGCACCCGCCAGCTGCTGCTGCGCGCCGTGCAGGCCAACACGCCCTTCACCGTGAGCGGCTCGGCCGACAGCGGCGACAAGAGCTCGGCGCCCATCGACGGCGACTACGTGCTGATCGTGCCCACGCGGCCGCAAGGCAACTTCGCGCTGACCGCGACCGGCAACTTGACGGTGGTCAACCTGCCCACGCACGAGGGCGAGGCCATCACCCTGGGCGCCGGCCGCGACAGCGACGCGCCGGACAACCTGCACGACCTGGTCGTGGTGACCGACCTGGACGTCGGCCTGACCGGCAGCATCAGCATCAGCGCCTCCGGCGCCATCACGCTGGGCGGCACGGTGACCGCGTCCACCCTCAACGTGAAGGCTGGCCGCGACCTGACGATCTACTCGAACGTCGGCGTGATCCACGTCACCATGACGGCCGACGGCGACCTCACGGTGTTCCAGACCGGCACGCTGACCATCGGCAACCTCGTCATGGACGGCGGCAACATCACGCTGGTGGCCGAGGACGACGTCCAGATCGGCAGCATCACCGGCGACGTGGGCGACGTCTACATCGAGTCGAAGCGCGGCAGCATCAGCATCACCTCGCTGCAGGAAGCCGACCGGGTGGCCCTGAAGGCCGCCCTGGGCGTGAACGTCACGCTCGAGGCCGACGTGCTGGACATCCAGGCCGGCGGCGACGTCATCGTGGTCGAGACCGACGGCGTCGTGATCGAGCGCCTGGTCAGCGGCGGCGGCAGCGTCTCTGTCGACGCCGGCGGCGACGTCACGCTCGACGGCATCATCTTCACGACCCTGTCCAAGGGCGTGCTGCTGGATGCCGGCGGCATGCTGACGCTGAGCCAGGCGATCACGACCGAAAGCGGCAGCGTGCAGCTGCTCGCCAACGGCATCCGCCTGGGTGAGCAGGCCGACATCACCTCGGTCAGCGGCGACATCACGCTGCGGGCCGGCAGCGGCACGCTGGTCATGGACGAGGACGCCTACGTGGTCACCACCGGCGGCGCGATCGCGCTGCAGGCCGATGGCAGCATCACGCTGGGCAAGCTGCGCAGCGACAAGGTGGGCGGCACGCTGACCATCGAAAGCGGCGGCGTGGTCGACGGCGGCGAAGGCGACACCGACATCGTCGCGGCCACCAGCACCCTGTACATCCGCTCCGAAGGCGGCATCGGCAGCGCCGCCAACCCGATCGAGATCGAGGTGGCGCGCCTGGACGTGGTCAACACCGGGCACGGCGACATCGCCCTGCAGGAGGTCGACGCGCTCCTGGTCGACCGCCTGGTGCAGGAGGCCGGCGGCGCCGTTCACCTGTCCACCCTGGGCGGCGCCATCACCATCGTGAGCGGCGGCGCGGGCGTGCAGGCCACCACCGGCGCGATTACGTTGTACGCGGGCGGCACCGGCGCCAGCTTCATGCTGGGCGAGGACATCACCACCACCGGCGGCGGCGTCACCATCACGGCGGAGGACGGCAGCATCCTGCTGGGCGCGGGCATCCGCGTGGCGGGCGCGGGCGACATCCGCCTGAGCGTGCCCAAGGGCGGCGTCTATACCGACCTTGCCGCGGCGGGCTGGCTGATGCAGGGCGCCAACGTGCACCCCGAGGTCGACTGGGCGATGCGCAACGGCTACTTCGCCATGGACCAGGCCACCGGCCGGATCGTGGTGCAGTCCGTTCCGTCCTACCTCCAGGCCTCGCACCTGGCCAACGGCACCGTCCTGCGCGAGGCGGGCGGCGCCTTCCTGCAGACCACCGACGGCGGCCTGACCATCCTGGCGCGCGACGAGGTGGGCCGCAACGTCAGCGGCTTCCTCTACAGCCCGCTGGCCATCCTGGTCGACGGCAACACGCTGCGCGTCTCGAGCAGCGAGCGCAAGGAAGTCGCGGTCATCGCCACCGGCGCCATCGCGGTCCAGGGCGACAGCGGCGACCAGGGCGGCTCGCGCGGCGGCACCACGCAGGTGGGCAGCCTCACCGGCACCACGGTCGTGACCAACCCGATCGACGCCAGCGGCAACGACATCAGCGTGCGCGCCAACGACGTCGACTTCCACCAGACGGTGCGCAGCGCCGGCGCGGTGCTGAACCTCGCCGCGCTGGATCCGAGCAAGGTCATCCTGCTGGGCAACCTCGCGGGCAACTCGCAGTACGACGGCACCTGGATGGTGCTGGACAACGAGGACCTCTCGTGGCTGCAGGACGGCTTCCGCGAGATCCGCGTCGGCGACGCCAACACCAGCGGCCACATCATGATCGGCGAGCTGGGCACCACCGATCTGGTGCAGCTGTACGACACGCTGCACATCATGGCGCCCATGCTGGGCGGCCATGTGTCCATCAACACGCTGCTGCAGCTGCTAGGCAGCTCGTCGCTGATCATCCAGGGCTCGGGCAACACGACCTCGCTCAACGCCGACGTGGTGGTGGGCGACGACGTCAACCTGCTCGACTCGGTGCTGGTCAACGGCAACCGCACCATCACCTCCGGGCTGGTCGACGCGGGCGTCATCCAGCTGGGCAACGGCGGCGACCTCATCCAGGGCAACGGTGACGCGCTGGCGGACACCCTGACCCTGCGGGGCCAGGCCGACATCCTGATCCGCGGCCGCGTGGGCGGCACGGGCCCGGGCATCGACGTGCTGGAAGGCCTGATGATCGGCGGCGTCGACATCGCCGGCACCGTCAAGCTGCCGGAGAACGTCACCTTCTACGACGAGGTCACCCTCGACGGCGACCTGCACATCAAGGCCAGCGGCGTCGTCACCTTCAACGAGCGCATCGTGCTGCGCAAGGGCGGCAGCCTGGTCATCGAAGGCGCCACCGACGTCGTGTTCCTCAAGGGCGTGACGCTGGAAGGCGTGGACGAGGACGGCCATGCCGGCGACATCCTGCTGGAGACCGACCAGGTCCGGATCACGGGCAGCGTGGTGGGCCAGGGCGTGCTGACGATGCGCACGGCCTCCATGGGCCGCGGCATCGAGATCGGCGACCCGGCCGATGCCAACGAGCAGGCCTACCTGAGCATCGACAACACCGAGCTGCAGCTGCTGGCCAGCAGCTTCAGCAAGGTCGTGATCGGCCACCAGGACGCCGGCGACGGCCACGCGCACGACCTCTCGGGCGTGGTGCGCATCGGCGCCTTCAACCTGGCCGGCCAGGCCATGGTGGGCACCAACCTCGAGGTCTACGGCGGCAGCATCACGGTGGAGGACTACTCCGATCCGGACTTCACGCTGATCGTCAAGGGCAACCTGCGGCTGGATGCGGTCAACGACATCACCCTGCGCAACGAGGTCGAGGCCCGTGACGGCGCGGCGCTGAAGGACATCGTCCTGCATGCGGCCGAAGGCGCGGTCACCCAGGCCAAGGCCGGCGCCGACGGCCTGGAGGCCGAGGCGCTGCGCGGCGGCCACCTCGACGTGTACGCCAAGATGGGCATCTCGCTGCTCTACACGGAGCTCGAGAGCGTCAGCGCCGAGAACTCCGGCGGCGGCTCGACTGCGATCGTCATCTCCGAGACCGCGGCGGGCGGCGACCTCGCCATCCGCGGCGCGCTGCAGAGCGCGACCGGCGGCGCCGGCGGCATCGAGATCTCGACCCGGGCCGGCACGCTGTCGGTCGGCGCAGCCGCCGGCAGCACCGGCGTGCGCACGGCGGGCCATGGCAGCATCAGCCTGGTCTCCGGCGGCGCGCTCGAGGTGCGCAACGTGGTCACCACCGGCACCGGCGCCATCACGCTGACGGCGGCCGGCCAGGTGTCCAACGGCGGCCTCGGCGTGGTCTCGACCACCACCGCGAGCCGGGTGGACATCACCTCCACCGGTGGCGACATCGTGGTGGGCACCACCCTGTCGGTCGAGGGCGGCCTGCTCAACCTGTCGGCCGCGGGCGCCATCACCATGGAAGACGGCGTGCTGCTGCGCTCCATGGTGCTGCCCGACGACGGCATTGCCGCCAACGACACCGACGCCATCATCCTGGCGGCCGGCGGCGACATCATCGTGTCGCGCCTGCTGGCCGGCGGCACGGTGCGCATGACGGCCGGTGGCGTGATCGCCGATGGCCTCAGCGGCGACGGCGCCAACATCGACGGCGAAACCTACGTGGTCGACCTGACCGCGGCCCACGGCATCGGCGCGGCCGGCGCGCACCTGCAGACGCGCATCCACGCCCTGGCGGCGACGGTGCAGTCGGCCGGCGGCCTGTTCCTGCGCGAGGCGACGGCGCTGGAGGTGTCGGGCGGCTCGAGCTTCGCCATCAACATCGGCGGCGCCGGCGTGATGGACCTGCTGACGGTGGATGGCGCGCTGACCATCGTCGACGGCATCCGTTCGACGGGCAGCGCGGGCAACCTGCTGCTGCGTTCCGGCACCGGCACCGCGGCCTCCCTCGACGTCCGCGGCGACATCGTCTCGCAGGCGGGCAGCATCACGCTGCTGTCCACCATCGACATCGTCATGGCCGACGGCGCCAGCCTGGTCACGCAGTTCACCGGCCGCACGGTGGACCTGCAGGCCGCCAGCGACATCGTGATGGGCGCGACGGCCTCGGTGAGCACCACCCACGGCAACGCGCGCCTGCATGCGGTGGCCGGCGATGTGGCCCTGGGCGTGCTCACGCTGGGCACGGGCCGCGCCAGCATCGTGGCTGGCGGCTTCATCACCGACGCGCAGAACGACGACCTGGCCGCGAGCCCGACGACCAATATCACGGCCCAGGCCGTGCGCATGGAAGCGGTGCTCGGCATCGGCTCGGCCGGCGCCATGATCGACACCGCGGTCGACCTGATCGCCGCCCGCGCCACCGGCGTGGGTGCCGACGCCTACGTCACCGAACTCGACGACGCCACCATCGGCGTGGTCGATCCGGTGATGGTCGAGCGCGTGCTCGCCACCGGCGCGACGACGCCGCATGGCGATGCCGCGGCCCTGTCCGGCTTTGCCGCCGGCCCGGATGGCGTGGCCTTCTTCGGCAACGCCGGCGCGCTGGTGATCAGCGAGCCCCTGGCCGCACCGGGCAACAGCCACCTGCTGCTGCAGTCGCGCTCCACCGTCGACATCAATGCGGCGGTCACGGGCAACGGCAGCATCACCGTGCTGGCCATGGGCGAGCTGCGCTTCAACGCCAACGGCTCGGTCTCCACCACCGGCGGCACCATCGACATCGAGTCGCTCACCGCCAGCGTGACCATGGCGCACGGCGCCTTCGCGCAGACTGCCGGCGGCAACATCCGCGTGGCGGCGCACGGCAGCGTGACGCTGGGCCTGCTGGATGCGCGCACCGCGGCCGACCGGGCCGCGAGCGCGACCACCGGCCAGGCGGGCTGGGGCGCGGTCAGCGTGCTGGCCGGCACCGGCATCGCCGACAACGCGGGCGAGACGGATGTCGACATCTACGCCAGCCAGCTGCGCCTGCGGGCGGGCACCGGCATCGCGAGCGCCGCCGAGCACCTCGAGACCGAGGCGCTGGTGCTGAGCGCCGACGCCGGCAGCGGCACGCTCTACGTCACCGACAGCGCGGGCCTGGAGCTCGGCGCGACGGCTGCCATCACGGTCAACCGCGTTGGCGTGCCGGGTGAAGCGGACCTGTCGCCCATCACCGATGCGGCCCAGTCCGGCACCACCAGCGGCGCTGCGATGGGCATCGCGACGCTCGCCGGCGACCTGCTGGTCGCGCAGGGCGTCACCAGCGGCGGCAACCTGCGCATGTCCGCGGGCGGCGACCTGCAGCTCGATGCCGCGGTGCGTTCCACCGCCGGCGCGATCGACCTGGCGGCCGGCGATCGCCTGCGGATGAACGCCAACGTGACGGCCGAAGCGGCCGGCAAGACCATCGCGATGCAGGCGCAGGGGGGCGATCTCCTGATGGCGACCGGCACCCTGGTCAGCACCAACGATGGCGACATCCTGGTCGTCGCCGGCGGCGGCGGGCTGCAGCTGAGCGAAGTCAACGCCGGTGAAGGCAACGTGGCGCTGGGCGGATACGCGGGCATCGCCGACGGCGACGCCGACGTCGACGTGACCGCGGCCGGTCTGGTGCTGCTCTCCCTCGGCAACGTCGGTGACGCCAGCGACGCGCTGGAAACCGCGGTGACCACGCTGGCCGGGCAGGCCGCGCTGGGTGGCCTCCACCTGCGCGAATCCGACGGCCTCGCGGTCGGCGCGGTGACGGTCACCGTCTCCACCTTCGGCGCGGACGGCCAGGAAGCCAGCGATGCCTTCGACTTCCAGGGACTGACCGCGGGTGGCCGGCTGGTGCTGACGCTGGCGGCCGGCGACCTGAGCATCGCGGAAGCGGTGGACGCGACCGGCACGGTGCTGCTGCAGGCGCCTGGCGCCATCGATGCCCAGGCGGCCGTGACGGCCGGCGGCTCGATCAGCGTGATCGGTGCCTCGATCCACCAGGCGGCGGACGGCGACTTCGTCACCACCGGCGGCAGCATCGACGTCGAGGCCACGGCCGGCGCGATCACCATGGACGACGGCGCCCTGGCGCAGACCGACGGCGGCAACCTCCGTTATGCGGCGAGCACCGCGGTCACGCTGGGCCTGCTCGATGCGCGCATCGAAGCCGACCGCGCGGCGACCAGCCTGGACGGCCAGTCGAACTGGGGCGCGGTGAGCGTGCGTGGCACCATCATCGGCGCCCAGGGCAGCCAGGCAGGGGCCGACATCTATGCCGGCGAGCTGCGCCTGCAGGCTACGGCGGGCGGCATCACCGGCCTGGCGACCGAAGCGCTGGTGCTGAGCGCCCATGCCACCGGCCAGGTGGTGGTGGCCGACGCCAGCGCGCTGGTCCTCGGCCAGACCAACGCCATCGCGGTGGACCGGGTGGCGGCCGACGGCAGCATCGGCACCACCGGTGACGCGGCGCAAGCCAGCCTGGTGGCCGGCGCCGCCGCCAACTCCGCGC
>JAEZKX010000095.1 GCA_023436025.1 Pseudomonadota bacterium
GGCCCGGAGAGACGGGCCCACGCGGCCCAGGGTTTTCCGGGTGCGTGCCATCATGCGGCTTGCGCCCTGCCGGGGCGACCCCACCTGCATCCGATGGCCCCGTTCTCCGTCCTCGACCTCGCACCCATCCCCGAAGGCGGCGACGCCGCACAGTCCTTTCGCAACACGCTCGACCTGGCACAGCATGCCGAGCGCTGGGGCTACCGCCGCTACTGGCTGGCCGAGCACCATGGCATGCCGGGCATCGCCAGCGCCGCCACCGCAGTGCTGATCGGCCACGTGGCCGGCGGCACCCGCACCATCCGCGTTGGCGCCGGCGGCATCATGCTGCCCAACCACTCGCCGCTGGTGATCGCCGAGCAGTTCGGCACGCTGGAGTCGCTGTACCCCGGCCGCATCGACCTGGGCCTGGGCCGCGCCCCCGGCTCCGACCAGATGACGGCACGCGCACTGCGCCGCAACCTTGGCTCCGATCCCGACGAATTCCCGCGCGACGTGGTGGAACTGATGGACTTCCTTTCGGACGCGCCGCGCCAGCCGGTGCGGGCGGTGCCCGGCACCGGCCTCAAGGTGCCGATCTGGATCCTGGGCTCCAGCCTGTTCGGCGCGCAGCTGGCGGCCATGCTGGGCCTGCCCTATGCCTTCGCTTCGCACTTCGCGCCGCAACAGATGATGGACGCGATCGCGGTCTACCGTGCCAACTTCAAGCCCTCGGAGCAGCTGGACAAGCCCTACGTGATGCTGGGCTTCAACGTCATCGCCGCCGACACCGACGAGGAGGCGGCCGTGCTCGCCACCTCGCTGCAGCAGGCCTTCGTCAACCTGCGCAGCGGCCGGCCCTCCAAGCTGCCGCGGCCGCAGCCGGGCTATGCCCAGACGATCGGCCCGCAGGAACAGGCGCTGCTGTCCAGCGTGCTGGCCTGCAGCGCCATCGGCTCGCCGGCGACCGTGGAGCGGACCTTGCAGTCGTTCGTGGAGCGCACGCAGGCCGACGAGCTGATGATCACGGCGCAGGTGCACGACCATGCGGCGCGGCTGCGGTCGTTCGAGATCACGGCCGGCGTGATGGGACGCTAGGGTCGGAGGCTGCGCTCACTGCCCGGGCACACCCTGCGCGACCCAGGCACCGCCTCAGTGAGAAGCCACCGGGGTCGCCTCGGGTGGCGCCGTCGACGGCTTGGGCTCGGCCGGCTCGCGCGGCAGCTCGAACAGGCGAAAGGGCGCCTGGTCGGGCCGGCTGCGCAGCAGCAGGGGCCGCGCCACGTTGTAGACGGGGATGCCGTTGAGCGTCCTGCCCTCCAGCGTGCCGCGATGGGCATGGCCGTGGAAGATCACGTCCACCGGGTAGCGCAGCAGGGGTTCCTCCAGGCGGCTGCTGCCGAGGAAGGGAAAGATCTCGGTCGGCTCGCCCGCCACCGTGCCGGCGATCGGCGCGTAGTGCAGCAGCGCGATCTTCTTGGGCGTGCGCAGCTTGGCCAGCGCGGCCTCCAGCTTCATGGCCTCGTTGAGCGCCTCCTTCACGAACAGCTTGATCGCCGGCTCGCCCCAGGAGCCGAGCGAGCCGCGGCCGAAGCCGCCGGCGAAGCCCTTGGCGCCGGCGATGCCGATGCCTTCGATCTCGCAGGCCTCGCCATCGAGCACGCGCACGCCGGCGTGCTTGAGCGCCTCGGCCACCACCTGCGGCGTGTCGGACTCGAAGTCGTGGTTGCCCAGCACGGCCACCACGGGGATCTTCACCACCGACAGCTCTTCCACCAGCACCTTCGCTTCCTCCGCCGTGCCGTAGTCGGTGAGGTCGCCGGCCAGCAGCAGCACATCGGCGGCGTCGGAGGCCTGGGCGAACAGGGGACGCAAGGTGCCGGCGGACTCCTTGGTGACGTGGATGTCGCCGATGGCGGCGAAGCGCACGGCAGTGGCGGATTTGGGCATGGGCAGCGACGGGGCTGAGCTGGAGAGGAAGCCACAGGATGCCCCGGCCCGGCAGGACGGGCTGTAGGCGCAGGCTGACTTCGCATGCGGTCGCTTGTCGGTGCATTCAGGGGCTTCCGGCCGAGTGCCCTTTTCCCCGCTGCGCCCTAACCTGCCCCGCATGCTCACCACCACCGCGCTGGCTCCTTCCCTCGAGGAAGAGGTCGCCCCCCACACCCAGGCCTTCTACCGCAAGGCGTTGCAGGTCCTGACGGACGCCGGCGTTCCCTTCCTGGTGGGTGGGGCGTTCGCGCATGCGTGCTTCACCGGCATCCGCCGCTCCACCAAGGACCTGGACCTGTTCATCAAGCGCGCCGACTACGAGCGCATCGCGGCACTGATGGAACGGGAAGGCTGGAAGACCGACTTCACCTACCCGCACTGGCTGGCCAAGGTCTATGCCGGCGAGGACTTCATCGACCTGATCTTCAACTCGGGCAACGGTGTGACGCCGGTGGACGAACGCTGGTTCCAGGGCAATGCCCGGGCCGACGTGCTGGGCGTGCCGGTGTGCGTGGCCAACGCCGAGGACAGCCTGCTGTCGAAGGCCTTCATCATGGAACGCGAGCGCTACGACGGCGCCGACATCGCCCACCTGCTGCAGGCCACCGCCGAACAGCTCGACTGGCCGGGCCTGCTGGAGCGCTTCGGGCCGCACTGGCGCGTGCTGCTGGCGCACCTCACGCTGTTCGGCTTCATCTATCCCGGCGAGCGGCACCGCGTCCCGGCCTGGGTGCTGGACAAGCTGGTGTCGCGCCTGGGCGCCGAGACGCGCCAGCCGCCGCTGGCCGATCCGCACATCTGCAACGGCACCCTGGTGTCGCGCGAGCAGTACCTGCACGACATCGAGAAGCTGGGCTACGTGGATGGCCGCCTGACGCGCGCCAGCACCATGACGGTGGAAGACGTGGAGATCTGGACCGCCGCCATCCCGGCGCGGCAGGCCGCCGAGGGCGGCGCCGAAGCCCACGGGGTGCCCGCACAGGCGCTGGCCAGCACCGCCCCGGCAACCGACCGCGCGGCGGTCACTGCGTCCTGACGTCGGCGCCCGCGGCCTTGCGCTCTTCCCGGGCACGGGCCGCCGCGAGCTGGCGGACGCGCTGGACCTTCTCCACCTTGGCATGGCGCTCGAGCGCCTCGCGCGCCTCCTTGGCCTGGCGCAGGCAGCGGCTGCGCGCATCGCGCCTGGCATCGTCGCAGCGCTCACGGGCGATGGCGTACTCGGCATCGGCGCGCGCGTACTTCACCTGCTGCTCGGCTTCGGGGCCGGGCGCGTACTGCGCATCGAGGCGGGCGCGGGCTACCTTGGCCTGGCCCTGCGCCTGCGCATGGCAGATGTCGCGCGCATTGCCCTTGAGGCGCTTGCAGGCCCTGGCTTCGGCCTTTTCCTGCGCCGCGATCCGGTCGCGGGCGGCGCCGTGTTCCTGCTCGGTCATGGGAGGCGCGGCATCGGCCCAGGCGAGTCCCAGGCAGCCGGCCAGGACGGTGCCGATGAGGTAGGAGCGGTAGTGCATGGGCGCCCATGCTGCCGAGTGCGCCCGGCGTGCGCGGCAGGCCGCCGCTGCACCTGCCTGTCGGACAATCGGCCACCTTGGCCACAGCTTCCCTCCTCCTCCAGGCCCTGCGGACGGCGCCGCGCCGCTACCGGCTGCCCCCACTGCCGGCCAGCCTGGCAGAGGCGCAAGGTCCGGCGGCGACCCTGGCCTTCGCGCTCGAAGCGGTGCGGACAGGCCACGCCGATGCGCCGGTGCGCGCCGCGTTCTGCGATGCCCTGGGCCGGCTGATCCGCCAGGCGCTGGCGACCGAGCCGGCCTACGAGGCGGTGGTGCTGCGCACGGCGCAGC
>JAEZKX010000142.1 GCA_023436025.1 Pseudomonadota bacterium
GGCCTGGGCATCGGGGGCGGGCGCGGCCACCGACAGGCTGGCGCCGTCGCCGCAGGGCAGCTGGCTGAAGGTGTTGCCGCAGCGGTGCACCTGCTGTGCGCCGGCGCCGGCGGCGGCCAGTGCGGCCGCGAGAAGAAGAACGGTCCTCGGGTTCACGCTGCCTCCTTCCCCTTGCGGGAAACAAACGCTCAGGCCGCCTCGGGAGGCCGCGGCGGCTTGGGCCGCGGCGGCTTGTGCGTGTGCACCAGGAGGGTGGCCTTGTCCATCTCGCCCGCCAGCAGGGCCGGCACGGCATGCAGGGTGCGGGCGATCGCGTCTTCGATCGCGGTGCGCTGTTCGGGCGCGGGCTTCTTCAGCACCCAGTTCACCACCTCGGACTTCACGCCGGGGTGGCCGATGCCGATGCGCAGCCGCCAGTAGGCGTCGGTGCCGAGCTGGGCGTGGATGTCGCGCAGGCCGTTGTGGCCGGCGTGGCTGCCCCCCAGCTTCAGCTTGGCCTGGCCGGGAACGATGTCCAGCTCGTCGTGCACCACCAGGATCTCTTCCGGCGCGATCTTGTAGAAGCGCGCGAGCGCGGCCACCGACTTGCCCGAGAGGTTCATGAAGGTCAGCGGCTCCAGCAGCCAGACGGGGCGGCCGTGGACGTTGGCGCGCGCCACCAGGCCGTGGTAGCCGCGGTCGTGCGCGAGCTGCACCTTGAGGTCGCGCGCGAGCGCGTCGACCCACCAGAAACCGGCGTTGTGGCGGGTGGCTTCGTATTCGGGGCCGGGATTGCCCAGGCCGACGAACAGCTTGATCATGGTGGGAAGGTAGTGGATGGGCCGCGGCCGGCGATGGGACTATTGTCACCACGCCGGAATGAAAAAAGGCCCGCGGGTGCGGGCCTGTTGCGCGCCGGCCCCGCGCGGGCGGGGCCAGACGGCGGCTTTTACTTCTTGGCGGGCTTGGCGGCCGGCTTGCCGCCCTTGCCGGCGGCAGCCTTGGCGTCGGCGGCCGGCGCGGCGCCTTCGGCCGCTTCGGGCGCGGCTTCTTCCGCCGCGGGCACCACCACCGACACCAGCGCCGGGTTGGGCTTGCCGTGCGTCACGGCCTTCACGCCCTTGGGCAGCTTGATGTCCTTCAGGTGCAGGGTCGTGCCCTTCTTCAGGCCCGACAGGTCGACCTCGATGAACTCGGGCAGGTCGGCCGGCAGGCAGGAGATGTCGAGTTCGTTGATGATCGGGTTGACCAGACACTTGTCGAGCTTGACGGCTTCGGACTCCTCGGCGCCCTTGTAGTGCACCGGCACCTTCATGTGCAGGCGGGTGTTGGCATCGACGCGCTGGAAGTCGATGTGCTGGACCTGCTGGCGGAACGGGTGGTACTGCACGTCACGCAGCAGCACCTTGGAGGTCTTGCCGCCGAGTTCCATGTCGAGGATCGACGAGTGGAAGGCTTCCTTCTTGAGGGCGTGCCACAGGGCGTTGTGATCGAGTTCGATCAGCTGGGGCTGGCCCTCGCCGCCGTACACGATGCCGGGCGTCTTGCCCACGGTGCGGAGACGGCGGCTCGCACCCGTTCCCTGCTTGGCGCGCTCGAAAGCGACGAATTTCATATCTGGCTCCAGTCGGGAACCCACCGCGACCAGTGTGGTTCCGTTTGCTACATGCCCCGCAAGGGGCGCTCGGGTGGCGGGCAGCGTGCTGCCCGCCCTTCAGCTCAGAACAGGTTGACCTGGTCCGAGAAGAGGCTCATGACCGACTCGCCCTTGGCAATGCGCTGGATCGTCTCGGCGAACAGCGGAGCCACGGAGAGCTGGCGGATCTTGCCGGTGGCGCGGGCGGCCTCCGACAGGGGAATCGTGTTGGTCACCACCACCTCGTCGAGGGCCGAGCCCTTGGCGATGCGGTCGATGGCCGGGCCCGAGAAGATCGGGTGGGTGCAGTAGGCGTAGACGTTCTTGGCGCCGCGCTCCTTGAGCACCTCGGCCGCCTTCACCAGCGTGCCGGCGGTGTCGATCATGTCGTCCATGATCACGCAGTTGCGGCCTTCGATCTCGCCGATGACGTGCATCACCTCGCTGACGTTGGCCTTGGGCCGGCGCTTGTCGATGATGGCGAGGTCGGTGCCCAGCTGCTTGGCCAGCGCGCGGGCGCGCACCACGCCGCCGACGTCGGGCGAGACCACGATGAGGTCTTCGTAGTTCTTCTGCCGCAGGTCGCCCAGCAGCACTGGCGAGGCGTAGATGTTGTCGACCGGGATGTCGAAGAAGCCCTGGATCTGGTCGGCGTGCAGGTCCATGGTCAGGACCCGGGCGACGCCCACCGTCTCCAGCAGGTTGGCCACCACCTTGGCCGAGATCGGCACGCGGGTCGAGCGCGGCCGGCGGTCCTGGCGGGCGTAGCCGAAGTACGGGATGACGGCGCTGATGCGTTCGGCCGAGGCGCGCTTGAGCGCATCGACCATGATCAGCAGTTCCATCAGGTTCTCGTTGGTCGGGGTGCAGGTGGACTGCACCACGAAGACGTCGCGAGCGCGGACGTTGGTGTTGATCTCGACGGTGATCTCGCCGTCGGAAAAACGGCTCACCGAGGCGGCGCCGAGCGAAATGCCCAGGTGGCCGGCGATTTCCGCGGCCAACGCCGGATTGGCGTTGCCGGTGAACACCATGAAATCTGGAGCGGGGGGTGTTGCCTGCATGTGGGAACGATTGTTCAGACCCGATGGACGGTTTGGCAGGGGAGGAAGGACTCGAACCCTCGCATGCCGGAATCAAAATCCGGTGCCTTAACCAACTTGGCGACTCCCCTACACGGGTCTGCGGCTGCAACCAGCCTCAAACCGAATCTCACCCGGATGCCCATCCCGCCAGCGGATGGACATCCAGTTTGCTGCATTCTCGCGCCTTCCAGCCCGCCGGAACCTCTTCCGCCAGACATTTGCCCGGTGGCAGCAGCGCGAAAACCGCGCTGCCCGAGCCCGTCATTCGGGCGGAAAGGCCCTGCGAACCCAGCCATTGCAGCGCCTGCTCCACATCGGGGCAGATCTGCCGGGCTACCGGTTCCAAGTCGTTGTGACCAAAACCGAAGGGGTTAGCAGCAAAGCCTGAGATTGTAGCACTGTTGCTGTCGCGTTTCAGCGCCGGGCTGCGAAAGATGTCGGAAGTGGCCAATCCCGCGGGTGGCTTGACCACCGCGAAGCGCGCCGGCGGCAGCTCCAGCGGCGTGATGCGCTCGCCCACACCCTCCACCCACGCACTGCGTCCGCGCAGGAAGAAGGGCACGTCGGCGCCCAGGGCCAGCCCGATGCGCTCGAGCTGGGGCAGTGCCAGGTCGAGCGACCACAGCCGGTTGAGTGCGAGCAATGTGCTCGCGGCGTCCGAGGAGCCGCCGCCCATGCCGGCTTCGGCCGGGATGCGCTTGTCGGTGGCGATGTGGGCGCCTTCGGTGCAGCCGGTGGCCTGTTGCAGGGCCCGGGCCGCGCGCAGCACCAAGTCGTCGGCCGGCAGCGGCGGGCCCAGGTCCGCGCGGCTGAGCGCGCCGCCAGCGCGGCGTTCGAAGTGCAGGGTGTCGTGCCAGTCCACCAGCACGAAAGCCGACTGCAGCAGGTGGTAGCCGTCGGCCCGACGCCCCACGATGTGCAGGAACAGGTTGAGCTTGGCCGGCGCCGGAACGTCGTACAGGGCCCGCATGGCAGGCCTCAGAAGCTGTGAATGAATTGATCGCGCCCGCAGACGCCCCGGCCCGAAGGGTGCGGCCAGGTAGCTGTTGATCGTTCCATCGCGGCCCTGGACAGGCCGCACGCAGGTGCGAGGAATTCGTTCACGGCTTCTCAGCGTTCGAAGGCGATGCGCAGGTCGGCCACCGGCGGCGGCGCGGCGCGTTGGGCGCGCAGGCGCCCCTCGCCCACCTGGCTCACGTCCACCTGCCAGCCGGGCACCTCGGTGGCGCGGCCGGCCAGCCAGTCGAACAGGGCGGCGATGGGCAGCGGCGCGCCGGTGACCTCCTGGGCCAGGGCCTCGAGCGAAGGGAACTGGCGCATGCCGTCCCCGGTGCGCAGCGTGGCGGAGCCGGGCGACCACAGCAGCACGCCGGCCGTACCGCCCAGCGGCGTGAACAGCCGCAGCTCGCCGGCCGTGGGGAGGCCCTTGAGTTCGAAGCCGGCGTTGAAGGGCGCTTGGCCCTGGACCGCCAGCGCCAGCCGGCCCGCCCACGACTGCGCGCCGGGCTGGGGCTGCGAACGCCGGGGCGTGGCGCAGGCGGCCAGCAGGGCCGGCAGGGCCAGGGCGAACAGGCGGCGCTCCATCATGGCCGCACCCGCAGCCGCTTGAGGGTCTCGAGCAGCGTCTCGTTCTCGGCATTGAGCAGCATGCCTTCGCGCCAGATGGCACGGGCCTGCTCGCGCTGGTCCAGGCTCCACAGCACTTCGCCGAGGTGGGCGGCGATTTCGGCGTCGGGCCGGTTCTTGTAGGCGCCCTGCAGGATGCGCAGGGCCTCGGCCTTGTTGCCCAGGCGGAATTCGACCCAGCCCAGGCTGTCGGTGATGAAGGGGTCGCCCGGGGCGTACTCCAGGGCCTTCTGGATCAGCTGCCGGGCCTCGGGCAGGCGGTCGTTGCGATCGGCCAGCGAATAGCCCAGGGCGTTGTACGCATGGTGGAAGTCGGGCTTGATGGCGATCACGCGGCGCAGCAGGCGCTCCATCTCGGCGAAGTCGCCGAGCTTCTCGGCCATCATGGCCTGGTCGTACAGCAGGTCGGCGTCCGACGGGTCCTGGGCCGACTGCTGCTTCAGCAGTTCGTAGGCGCCCTTGTAGTTCTTGTGTTCGCGCAGCAGCGACACCTCGGCCATCGCCTTCATGCGCGCGTCGCCCGGCGTGCGTTCCGGCAGCGCGCGCAGCAGGCGGCGCGCCTCGTCCATCCGGCCCTGGCGCGCCAGGAGCGAAGCGCGCCGGCTTTGCGCCGCCACCATGTCCTGGGCGTTCTCGATGCGGTCGAGCCAGGCGTTGGCGCCGGCAAAGTCGCGCCGCTTCTCGGCGATCTGCGCCAGCTGGAGATACGCCTGCGCCAGGCCGCGGTTGCGTTCCTCGTCGCTGCGCAAGGGACTGGCGAGCTCGATGTAGCGCTTGAAGGAGGCTTCGGCCGGGTCGAGCTTGTTGTCCTGCAGCAGCAGCGCGCCCTGCACCAGCCAGGCCTCGGCGTAGTCGGGGCGCTCGGTGGTGATCACCTGCAGCTGCCAAAGGGCCTCGGGGTAGCGCTGCGCATCGAGCAGGGCGCGCGCGTAGCCCATGCGCATTTCCGGCAGCGGCTGCCCCTGCAGGTAGGTCCTGACCAGGGTTTCGGCCTGCGGCAGCTTGGGGTCCATCAGCTCCAGCGCCAGCAGGGCGGGAGCCTCGGCGCGCGGATCCAGCGCCTGGCCGCGGCGCGCGGCTTCCAGCGCCCCCGCCGGGTCGCCC
>JAEZKX010000148.1 GCA_023436025.1 Pseudomonadota bacterium
CCTCGCCGGCGCCGGCGCCGGCGCGCTGCTGGCCGCGGTCTTCGGCTACCTGGTGATCTGGCTGAACACCAACCAGTACGCCACGGGCCTGGCCCTGAGCCTGTTCGGCGGCGGTTTCTCCGCCTTCGCCGGCGTGCGCTACGTGCAGGAGAAGCTGCCCGAGCGGCCGCAGTTCCACATCCCCGTGCTGGGCGACATCCCGCTGGTGGGGCCGGCGCTGTTCCAGCAGCATCCGATGGTGTACCTCACCATCGCGCTGGTGGTGTGGCTGATCTGGTTCCTCTACCGCTCGCGCGCGGGCCTGGTGCTGCGTTCGGTGGGCGAGTCGCCGGAGTCGGCCCATGCGCTCGGCTACCGGGTGCGCTGGATCCGGCTGGCGGCGGTGGTGGCCGGCGGCGCGCTGTGCGGCGTCGCCGGCGCATACCTGATCATCATCTACACGCCGCTGTGGGTCGAAGGCATGGTGGCCGGCCGCGGCTGGATCGCCCTGGCGCTGACCACCTTCGCCACCTGGCGGCCGGCACGCGTGTTGCTTGGCGCCTACCTGTTCGGCGGCGTGACCATGCTGCAGTTCCACCTGCAGGGTGCCGGGGTCGAGGTCCCGAGCGAGTTCCTGACGATGCTGCCCTATGTGGGGACCATCGTGGTGCTCGTGCTGATCTCCCGCAACCCGGCGTGGATCCGCATCAACATGCCGGCGTCCCTGGGTAAGCCGTTCTATCCCGGCACATAATTGCAATTTCGCACCAGCAGAGGGAACTCCATGACCGACCTGAAGAAGCGCACGCTGCTGCGCGCCGCCGCGATGGCCGCCACCGTCGCCGGCCTGTCCGCCTGTGGCAAGACCGAGCCGCCGGCTCCCGCCCCGGCGCCCACGCCCGCGGCCGAAGCGCCGGCTGCGGCACCCGCCCCCGAGAAGCTCAAGATCGCGTTCGCCTACATTGGCCCGGTCGGCGACGGCGGCTGGACCTTTGCCCACGACAACGCCCGCAAGGCGCTGGAGAAGGAGTTCGGCGACAAGATCCAGACCACCTTCGTCGAGAACGTGCCCGAGTCGGCCGATGCCGAGCGCGTCATCCGCGAGATGGCCTCGTCGGGCAACAAGCTGATCTTCGGCACCACCTTCGGCTACATGGAGCCGATGCTCAAGGTCGCGGCCGACCACAAGGACGTGAAGTTCGAGCACGCCACCGGCTTCAAGACCGCCGACAACCTGCGCACCTACGACAGCCGCACCTACGAGGGCGCCTACATGGCCGGCGTGATCGCCGGCAAGATGACCAAGTCCAACACCCTGGGCGTGGTGGCCTCGGTGCCGATCCCCGAAGTGATCCGCAATATCAACAGCTTCACGCTGGGTGCGCAGTCGGTCAACCCCAATGTCAAGACCCGCGTGGTGTGGGTGAACAAGTGGTTCGATCCGCCGACCGAGACCTCCGCCGCCACCTCCCTGATCAACCAGGGCGCCGACGTGCTGATGCAGAACACCGACTCGTCGGCCGTGCTGCAGACCGCCGAGAAGATGGGCAAGCGCGCCTTCGGCTGGGACAGCGACATGACCAGCTACGGCCCCAAGGCCCACCTGGGTTCGGCCATCATCAACTGGGCGCCCTACTACATCCAGGCCACCCGTGAAGCGCTGGACGGCAACTGGAAGACCGGCCAGAGCTGGTGGGGCGTCAAGGAAGGCGCCATCGACCTGGTGTCCATCGCCGACGACGTGCCGGAAGACACCAAGAAGCGCATCGAGGAGATCAAGGCCGGCCTGAAGGATGGCACCTTCTCCATCTGGAAGGGTCCCATCGTCGACAACAGCGGCAAGGAAGTCCTGGCCAAGGACGCCGTCGCCGACGACAAGTTCTTGAGCGGCGTGAACTTCTACGTCAAGGGCGTGGAAGGCAAGGTGCCGGGCGGCGACAAGAAGTAATCCTTCTTCTTTCCCCGAGAGCAAAAGGGCCGCCTGCGCGGCCCTTTTCGCTTTTGGCGCGGGGATCGGCGGAATTCCACGGCGCACGGGCTCGCGCGGGCCGCGCGCAGCCCGCTTGCCGCGGCCAGCCCGGCGGGGCTGCACGGGCCACGAGCCGTCCCATCCCGTATGCTCCTTGTTCGAGGATCCCCATGCACGACCTTCCCCCGATCGCCCCCGAGCGCCTGCCAGCCCTGCTGGCCGCCATGCCCAAGGCCGAACTCCACATCCACATCGAGGGTTCGCTGGAGCCGGAGCTCATCTTCGCGCTGGCGCGCCGCAACGGCGTGACCGTGCCCTATGCCGACGTGGAGGCGCTGCGCCGCGCCTATGCCTTCACCGACCTGCAGAGCTTCCTGGACATCTACTACGCCGGCGCCAGCGTGGTGCTGCACGAGCAGGATTTCTTCGACATGGCCTGGGCCTACCTCGAGAAGGCGCAGGCGGACAACGTGGTGCGGGCGGAGATCTTCTTCGACCCCCAGACGCACACCGCGCGCGGCGTGGCCATGGAGACCATCATCGGCGGCCTGCACCGCGCCTGCCGCGAGGCCAAGGCGCGCCTGGGCATCGATGCGGAACTGATCCTGTGCTTCCTGCGCCACCTGAGCGAGGAGGAGGCCTTCGCCACCCTGGAGCAGGCGCTGCCCTTTCGCGACCGCTTCATCGGCGTCGGCCTCGACTCCAGCGAGGTCGGGCATCCGCCGGAAAAGTTCGCGCGGGTGTTCGCTGCCTGCCGCCAGCAGGGCCTGCACCTGGTGGCCCATGCGGGCGAGGAGGGGCCGCCCGCCTACATCTGGTCGGCACTGGACGTGCTGCGGGTCGAACGCATCGACCATGGCGTGCAGGCGGCGCGCGATCCGGCGCTGATGCAGCGGCTGGCGCGCGAGCGCATCCCGCTCACCGTGTGCCCCTTGTCCAACCAGAAGCTGTGCGTCTTCCCCGACCTGGCGCAGCACAACATCCGGCACCTGCTGGAAGCCGGCCTGGCGGTCACGGTCAATTCCGACGATCCCGCCTATTTCGGCGGGCACATGAACGAGAACTTCCACCAGGTGTTCGCCGCCACCGGCATGGACGCGAGCCATGCCTACCGCCTTGCGCGCAACAGCTTCGAAGGAAGCTTCGCCACGGCGAAGGAGAAGGCGCGTTACATCGAGGCGCTCGACGCGGCCTTCGCGGGGGCGCGCTGAACCCTTCCGGGCAAGCGCCCGCGCGGTCCGGGCCGCGCGCGGCGGTCCTGGATCCATTCCTTCGCACGAAGGTAAAGTGTTTCTGTCGGGAACTTCTTGTGTCGGACGGTGCCCTTAGGGCGATGAGCTTTTTTCCGACAGGACGGATTGCCGCCATGGTGGCGGCACTGGTACTGGCGGTGGCGCCGCTCGACGGCGCGTTCGCCAAGGGGGATGCGAAGCAGGCCAGGCCTGCCGCCCAGAAGGTCGTCAAAGCCAAGAAGAAGCCGGCCGTGAAGAAGCAGGCCGTTGCGCCCAAGCGCAGCGCCAAGAAGCAGGTGGCCAAGAAGCGGCCTGCGGCCCGCAAGCAGGTGGTGGCCAAGCGCAAGCAGAGTACGTCGCGCGCGCGTGCCGTCGCGCGCCGGGCCGCGCCGGTCATGGCACCGCTGCAGCTGGTGGATGGCAAGCCGCTCCTTAAGTCCACGGTGGCGTACGTCATCGACCAGGAGACCGGCGAGGTCCTGCTGGGCAAGAACGACGACGCCGTGCGCCCCATCGCCTCGCTGACCAAGCTGATGACGGGCATCGTGATCGCCGAGGCCGGCCTGCCGATGAACGAGCGCATCGTGATCACCAGCGACGACGTCGACCGCCTGAAGTTCAGCAGCTCGCGCTTGAAGGTGGGGACGGAACTGACCCGCCGCCAGGCCCTGCACCTGGCGCTGATGTCCAGCGAGAACCGCGCTGCGCACGCGCTGGCGCGCACCTACCCGGGCGGCGAGAGCGCCTTCGTCAGCGCCATGAACAACATGGCGCAGAAGCTGGGCATGGACCAGACCCGCTACGTCGAGCCCACTGGCCTGTCGAGCGAGAACCAGTCGAGCGCGCGCGACCTGGCCATCCTCACCGCGGCCGCCTACGACCGTCCGCTGCTGCGGCAGTACAGCACCTCGCCCGGCTACCAGCTGGGGTCGCTGCGCTACGTCAACACCAACCGCCTGGTGCGCGCGGGCGACTGGCGCATCGGCGTGCAGAAGACCGGCTACATCTCCGAGGCCGGCCAGTGCCTGCTGATGCAGGCCGGGGTGGCCGGCCGCAAGCTGATCATGGTGTTCCTGGACGCGACCAGCCCGGTCGCGCGCATCCGCGACGCCGAGACGGTCAAGCGCTGGATCGCGACCTTGCCCGACGACGCCGGCCGCCCGCAGGCGGCTGCGACGGCGAGCCCCCAGGGCTAGAGCGACGGCGGCTCCGCGCGGAACACCGCGCGGTACTGCGGCTCCCACAGCCCCGGCGCCGCCTCCGGGTCGGGCTCGCACAGGTAGATCTCGCCGGCCGGCCGCTGCAGCACGCGCAGGCCGGCCGAGCGCAGCATGGCCTCGATGCCTGCGTGGTTGGGCACCCACCAGTTGGTGGGGTCGCCCGAGAAGCGGTGTTCGATGAAGGCCATCTTGGGCCAGCCCGGCGCCAGCAGCGGTTCGCGGTCCTGGAGCGGGTGGTCCCCGGTGTCGGGATAGACCTCCTCGCCCGGCATCGACAGTGTCTGGAACATCATCAGCCGCCGCGTGTGCCGCGCCAGCACGTCCAGCGCCAGCAGCGGATAGCGCAGGTGGTAGAACACCCCCATGAACCACACCAGGTCGAACTGCTCGCGTGAGCGGGCCAGGTCGTACACCTGCATCTGGCGGAACGCGATGCGGTCCTGCAGCCCGAACTGGCGGGCGGCCCACTGCGCCTGGCGCAGGTAGTGCGGATCGAGGTCGACTGCCACCACCTCGGCGCCCCTCTTGGCCAGCTCGAAGCTGTAGAAGCCGGCGTTGCAGCCGACGTCCAGCACGCGCCAGCCCCGCAGGTCCTCGGGAATGCTGGCGCGGACCTGTTCCCACTTGAAGCGCGGGAAGTCGCCGCCGATGAAGTGGTCGGGCACGGTCTGCTCGCCGGTGGGCAGGTGCAGGTTGTGGAACCAGGGGCCCAGCGCGTCGATCTCGGCCCGCAGCCCGCCGGCGGCCCCGGCGCCTGCCATGGCATCTCCTTCGCGCTTCATGCGGCAACGCGCTCCAGCAGTTCCCGGGCGCAGGCTTCGAGCTCGGCGGCGCGGTGGGCCGCCGTGTGCTCCGCCAGGATGCGCGCACGGGCACGCGCCGCCATCTCCAGGCGGGCGTCCTCGGGCATGCGCAGCGCGGCCAGCACGTCCTCGGTGCTGTCCGCCAGCACGATCTCGCGGCCGGGCTCCAGCAGCGTCTCGATGCCGGCCCAGCGGTCGCTGACGATGGGCGTGCCGCAGGCGGCCGCCTCGAACAGGCGCACGCTGGGCGACCAGCCGGCGGCGACCATGTCGGCGCGCGTGATGTTCAGCGTGAAGCGCTGCCCGTTGTAGAAGGCGCGGTGCGCGGCCGGCGGAAGGTGCGGCCTCCATTCCACGTTGTCCGGCCAGGCGATGTCCGCCGGGTACTGCGGCCCTGCGACGACGAAGCGGCTGGCCGGCAGGCGCCGCGCAGCCTGCAGCAGGAAGCGCTCGACGCCGGGCTGGCGGTCGTCGCTGTAGGTGCCCATGTAGCCCAGCTGCCAGCGCGGCGCCTGCGGTTCGGGGAAGTAGAGCGAAGGGTCCACCGAGCAGTACAGCGCCCGCGCCCGCGGCGCGCCGTATTCGCTCTCCAGCCGGCGCAGCGTGGGGCCGCCGGTGAAGGACAGGTAGGCGTCATAGCCGGCGATCTGCGGCGGCGCCAGGTAGTCGTGTTCGCCGCGCGCCAGCCTGGCCAGCGTCACCGGCGTGTCGATGTCGTAGAAGGCGGTGGCGCCGCGCGCCACCTGCTGCACCCAGTCGCCGACCCGCACGCCCTCGGCCACGAAGGAGCCGACCATCACGAAGTCGGCGTCGCGCACCGCGGCGCCATGCGTGTCGCGCAGTTCGTCGAAGCTGCCGTACAGGGCTACGCGGCAGAAGCCCGGTGCCGGCAGGTCGCGGTGGGTCGCGTACCAGGGCTGGTCGCGCTCCAGGAACAGCAGCTCGTGGCCGCGCTGCGCCAGTTCGCGCACCAGCCCGCGGTAGGTGGTGGCATGGCCGTTGCCCCAGGACGAGGTGATGGACAGGCCGAGGATGACGATGCGCATCAGGCGGCCTCCAGCGTGCGGGCGCTGCGGCCGGCCAGCACGGCGTCGAGCTGGGCGGCGCGGTGCGCGTAGGTGTGTTCCGCCAGCACCCGGCGCAGGGCGGCCTGGCCGATGGCGCGTGCCCGCGCGGCGTCGAGGCCGCGCAAATGGTCGGCGACTTCCTCGCCATCGTGCGCGACCAGCACCTCCTGGCCCGGCGCGAAGAACATCTCCAGGCCCTCCCAGGCGTCGGTGACCAGGCAGGCTGCCGCGCCGGCCGCCTCGAACACGCGCGTGGCCGGCGAGAAGCCGTAGCGCGCCATGCTCTCGCGGCTGACGTTCAGCACCGCGCGCGGCGTGCAGTTGAAGGCGTTGTGGTCGGCGGTGTAGACATGGCCCAGGTGATGCACATTGGGCGGCATGGCCTTGTCGGCCCAGCCGCTGCCGCCCAGCAGCATGCGGTGTCCCGGCAGCAGCGCCGCGGCGCGCAGGAAGAATTCCTCCACACGGGCCTCGCGGTCCGGCAGTCGGTTGCCCAGGAAGCCGAGCGAAGCCTCGAAGCGCGGCTCGCGCGGCACCGGATGGTGGGTGGCCGGATCGAGCGCGTTGTAGATCGGGATGCAGTCGCGCGCGCCCAGCGCCAGGTAGGCCCGTCGCACCGCTTCGCCGCCGCCGTAGGTGAGCACCAGGTCGTAGCGCGGCACCAGCGGGTGGAAGGGGTCGGCCGGGTCGCCGTGCACGCGGTCGAGCGTGGCCGGCGCATCCACGTCCCAGAAGGCGACCAGCGTCCCTGGGCGTTGAAGGTCCAGCACGGCGCGTTCCAGCAGGGCGTCATGCACGCCCACGCCACTGGCCTTGACCACCAGGTCGGCGCCGCGCGCCTGTTCCACGGTGTGCAGGACCTCGTCCTCGGACTGCGCGGCGTAGACGACCACGCGCGCCCAGCCGGGGTCGTCCATGTCGCGGTGCTCCTGGCGCTCGAAGGCATCGGGCTCGTAGAAGGTGATGTGGTGGCCGCGCTCGTGCAGCGCGCGCACCATGCCGCGGTAGTAGGTGGCCGCGCCGTTCCAGTAGGCGGAGACGAGGCTGGAGGCGAAGAAGGCGATGTTCATGCGGATTCCGTCGGCGAGGAGGCCGGTGCGAGTTCGGCGTGGATGTTCAGCAGCTCGTCGACCCGGTGGGCGCAGGTGTGCCGCGCGAGGATGGTCTGCCGGCCGTGTTCGGCGAGCGCGCGCGCCAGCTGCGCGTCGTTCAGCACGTCCCGCAGGTGCGCGCGCATGGCGCGGCCGTCGCGCGCCACCAGGAAGTCGGCCCCTGGCTCGAACAGGCCCTCGGCGTCGTCCCAGGGGGCCGTCACCAGGGGAATCCCGCAGGCCAGCGCCTCGAAGACGCGGATGGTCGGAATGCCCGGCAGCGCCTGCACATAGGGTCGGCGCGGCACGTGCACGGTGGCGCCGAAGCGCGCGAACACGGCCGGCGCCGCATGATTGGGCAGCCAGCCCCCGTAGTCGATGCCCGCCTCGCGCAGGTTGCGCAGGGCGGTGTCCGGATAGCGCACGCCGTGGATGCGCGCCCGCAGGCCGAGGCTGCGCACCGGCTCCAGCAGGTACTCGTGCAGTTCCGCGGTGCGCTCGCCGTCGCCCCAGTTGCCGACCCAGACCAGGTCGCCTTCGCGTGGTTGGCCGGGCAGCGGGCGGAACAGGCGGTGGTCGGCCGCCTCGTGCCAGGTCCAGGCGCGTTGCGCCCAGCCTTGCTCCCGGTAGAGGTCCCGGATCACCGCGCCGAAGGCGAGCACGCCGTCGTAGTGGCGCAGGTCGTACTGCGCCATGCTGGCGGGATCGGTCACGCTGCGGTGGTGCGTGTCGTGGAACAGCAGGCGGTAGTGCGGGTTGGCGCGCCGGTGCAGGCCGATGTCGCGCACCAGCGCATGCGCGTTCCACTCGTGCACCAGCACCAGGTCGGCCTCGGCCAGCGCGGCATCGAGGTCCAGCGTCGCCGGTGTGTAGCGGTGGCTGCGCAGGCCGGGATAGGCGCGCGCGAAACCGCGCAGCGGCTCCTCGCCATGCTCGGCCAGGAGGTTGGCGAGGCTCCAGGCGTCGTGTGGCTCGTAGACGTCCACCGGGTGGCCGCGCATCTGCAGCTCGTTGCAGATGCCACGCAGGAAGTGCGCGTTGCCGTGGTTCCAGTCGGACAGCAGGGAATGGCAGAAGATGGCTACGCGCATGCGTGGTCCTGGGCCGCGGGCGCGGCAAAGCGGGGTGTCAGCCGGGCGTAGGCAGCCAGGCAGGCGCCGGCCATGCGGCCGGCGGTGAATTGCAGTGCGCGCTTGCGCGCCGCCGCGGCGAGCGCCTCGCGTTGCGCACGCCGCGCGATCAGGTGCACCAGCGCGCTGCGCAGGGCGTCGTGGTCCTGCGGCGGCACGTACACGGCGGTGGCTCCCCAGGTCTCGCGCAGGCTCGGGATGTCCCCCAGCACCAGCGCGCATCCCGACAGCGCCGCCTCCAGCACCGACAGCCCGAACGGCTCGTAGCGGGCCGGCAGCGCGTAGATGGAAGCGGCGGCGAGGCGGCGCGCCAATTCCGGCTGCGGCAGCAGGCCCAGGCTGTCGATGCCGCGCGGCGTGCAGGCGCCGCCATCGGGCTGCAGCATGGACCCCGCCACCTGCACCGGCCAGGGCAGGTCGGCCGCGACCTGCTCCAGCGCCGACAGGTTCTTGGCCGCGTCCCAGAAGCGGCCGGCCGCGAACACGACCGGCTCCTTGCTTCCCGGCGTGAACAGCGTGGCACGCCGCCCGTTGGGCAGCACGATGCCGTCGGCCTGGCCGTAGTTTGCTGCCAGGGACTGCAGCATCGCGCGCGTGGGGGCGGCGACCAGCCCCGCGCCCTGCAGGCCCGCGCGGACCACCTGGCGGTAACGGTCCCATCCGGCCGGTGCCGGTGCGCCATGCACCGCCTGCCACCACGACAGCACGCAGGAGTGCGCCACCAGCAGCGTGGGCGCCGTGAACGGCAGCGCGCCAAAGGCGAACTGGTTGAGGTGGATGATGTCGGGCCGCAGCGCGCGTTCCAGCCGCAGCAGCCAGGCGCCGGCGGCTTCGACGTCGGGCCAGGGCTCCTGCATCCATTCCAGGCGGTAGCTGCTTTCGTGCAGCCGCACGCCGGCGCAGCCGGCCAGCTCGGCCCGCTGGTGCGCGGACGGCGGCGCGCCCATGGTGGCCAGCTCCACGCGCACGCCGCGGGCATCGAGTTCGCGCGCCAGTTCCGCCGCATAGGTCCACACGCCGCCGACCGTGTCGGCCGTCAGCAGTACCCGGGACGCGCGCTCAGCGGCCATAGATGCGGTCCAGGGCCTGCGCCACCGGCAGCAGGGTCTCGATGGCGGGGTGGTAGCGCCGGTCGGCGCCCAGGCGCCGCGCCCACTCCACGATGGCGCGGCCGCCCCAGGCATCCGGCGGCGCGGCGAGCGGCGTGCGCTGCGTGCTCTGGAAGCGGGTGGCGGCGAAGTCGTAGAACGAACCGTCGACGTTGCGCATGGCCGCGCCGCCGCGCGTGCCGTGGAACTGGGCTTCGATCACGGCGTCCTGGCCGGTCGCGCAGTTCCACGAGCAGGCGATGCGCACCGTGGTGCCGCCAGCCAGGTGCAGCTGGGCGACGGCATGGTCCTCCACCGCATCGCCGCCGGGCGGCAGCAGGCGTCCCTGCGCGTGGAGTCGGCTGGCCACGTGTTCGACCTCCGGGAAGCCGAGCGTCCACAGGACGAGGTCCACCAGGTGGATGCCGAGGTCGATGGCGCAGCCGCCACCGGCCAGGGCCGGATCGCGGGCCCAGGACTTGTCGGGACCGTAGGCGTTGTGGAAGACGAGGTCTGCGGCGTACACCGCGCCCAGCGCGCCTTCCACCACGCAGTTGCGGATGCGGCGCATGGCCTCGGTGTGGCGGTAGGACAGGTCGCAGCCGAGCAGGCGGTCGCCCCGGCGCGCCGCCGCGATGACAGCGGCGTTTTCGCGCGCGGTGCGGGCCAGCGGCTTCTGGCAGAACACGGCAAGGCCGTGCTCCAGGGCGGCGAGCGCCTGCGGTGCATGCAGCGCGCTGGGCGTGGCGATGACGATGCCGTCGAGGTCATGGGCCAGCAGTTCCTCCAGCGTGGCGACGGCCGCCGCGGCGGGCGCCAGCGCGCGGGCGCGTTCGCGTGCCTCGGCCGACGGGTCGGCCAGAACGGCGGCTTCGGCGCAGCCCTCGTCCAGCAGCGCCTGCATGCGGTTCAGGCCGATCCAGCCGAGGCCCAGGAAGCCGAGTCGCGGTTGGCGCGGCGTGCTCATGCGGTGGTCACCAGCGCCTTCATGAAGCCGTCGGGCCGCGTGCGCGTGAGTTCCAGCGCCTCGCCCAGGCGATCCAGCGGCAGCGTGTGCGTGTACAGCGGCCGCGGGTCCATCACGCCCTGCACCAGCAGGTCGACGGCGTTCGTCATGCCTTCCACATAGGCTTGCGGATCGCGTTCGTGGGCATTGATGACGTCGATGCCGCGCCAGTTCCACAGCTGCAGGTTGACGTGGCGCAGTCCGTCCTGGTGGTAGCCGGCAATCACCAGGCGCCCGCGTTCGGCGGTGAGTTCGCCGCACAGGTCCAGCGGCCACTGCAGGCCGGTGCACTCGATGACGCGCTCGCACCACCGGCCGTCGGTCAGCGCCTTCACCTGCTCGATGATCTTCCAGTGATCGTCCAGCAGCAGCGTGTGCTCGGCGCCGGCGGCGCGCGCGAACTCCAGCGAGAAGGGCCGGCGCGACAGCGCGATCACGCGCGCACCGGCGTGGCTGGCCAGCTGCGTCAGCAGGGCGCCGAGGAAGCCGATGCCGACGATGGCCACGGTCTGGCCGGCCCGGATGCCGCTGCGGCGGAAGATGTTGGCCGCGCAGCCGAGCGGCTCGCCCAGCACCGCCGCATCGGCCAGCGTATCGGGCAGCTTCACCACGGCGTCGGCAGCGGCCAGGTCGTAGTCGGCATGGGCGCGGTAGGTGAGTGCCGCGACGCGGTCGCCGACGGCTAGGTCCTGCACGCCCTCGCCCAGCGCGGCCACTTCACCCCAGCCTTCGTGTCCCGGCGCGCCCGGCGGCTGCGGGTACTGGAACCAGCTGCGCCCTTCCCACAGCGGCAGGCTGGAGGCGCAGACGCCGCAGCCTTGCAGGCGCACCAGCACTTGGCCCGGGCCCGGCTCGGGTGGCGCGACGCGCAGGAGTTCGGCCCGGCCCGGTCCGGCGATCACGCCGGCCCGCATGGTGGCCGGCTGCATCAATGCGCCCCCACGGTGGCGCGCACCGCGTCCGGCGGAGCCGCGGCCGGCCGGCGGCCCGGGCGCGCCGC
The DNA here is from genome assembly GCA_023436025.1 of Pseudomonadota bacterium. GTDB lineage: Bacteria > Pseudomonadota > Gammaproteobacteria > Burkholderiales > Burkholderiaceae_C > Ramlibacter. The sequence goes on from JAEZKX010000148.1 coordinate 11,586, forward strand.
CCGCCAGTCGAACACGCGGGCGATGCCGTAGGGCGCCGACCCCCCCGGCGGCCAGCCGGTCTCCG
>JAEZKX010000149.1 GCA_023436025.1 Pseudomonadota bacterium
GCACGGACGCCGCCTCCGGTGCCGTGGAAGTCTCCGTCGACAGGGCCACCGCCGTCGTCGGCATGTCGGGGCTGCCTGCCTCGGCGGGCGCGGAAGTCACGCTCGGCGAGCCCGGCGGCATCACCGGGTCGCCCGGAAGCGCCTGGACATCCGCGGCCTGGCGCTGCGCCACCGGCAGCAGCACGATGACCACGGCCGCCAGCAGCAGGGCCACGACCAGCAGCGCGACCGGCCGCGAGACCTGGTGGAGCGCGCCGGGCCTGGGTCCGTCACCCGCGGCGCGGAACGGCGCGTTGATGCCTTCGCTGTCCTGCAGCCGCGGCTGCGCCGTCTGCGGCAGGCGTTCCAGCACGGGGCGCGGATCGATCTTGAGGTGGCGGCAGACCGACGAGGCGAGCGCGCGCACGAAGACGGCGTCCATCAGCTCGTCGTAGCGGTCTTCCTCGAGCGCCTCGAGCTTGCGCACCGGCACCTTCAGGTTGGCGGCGAGCGTGGCCACGTGCAGGCCGGCGGCCTCGCGGGCTTCGCGCAGCAAGGTGCCGGCGCTGGGACCCGGCGCGGCGGCCCCCGGCTCATTCATTGAAGGCTCTCCGGTCGTAGGCGGCGCGTTCGCGCGACTGCGGGAAGCGGCGGCGCAGCTGGTCGCCGAGCTGCTCCATGGCCGTGGTGTCGTTCATGCGCTGTTCGACCTTGATCCCCAGCCACAGCGTCTCGGCATTGGCCAGTTCGCTGTTGTTCAGGCGACGGATGTAGAACTGCGCGCGCGGATAGTCGCCGCGCAGGAACAGCAACTGCGCCAGGTTGTAGCCGATGATGGGATTGCCGGCGTCGAGCTCGTAGGCACGCGTGAGGCTGCGTTCGGCCTCGGGCCGCAGGCCGGCGCGGGCCTGGCACAGCCCCAACGCCATCAGGGTCTTGGAGCGGCCGCCGTAGACCGGATTGGCCAGCGCCAGCTCGAAGGACCGGAACGAGTCCGGGAACCGGCCCATCTGGCACTGCAGCCAGCCGTAGTTGTGGTGCACGTCGGCATCGCGCGGATTCAGCGCGATGGCACGGCGGAAGCTGTCCTCGGCCTGGCGGTTGTCGCCCAGGCGCATGAAGATCAGGCCGCGCAGGTTGTAGGCATCGGGAAACGCGGGATCGGCGGCGATCACCTGGCGCAACTCCTCGAGCGCGATGTCGGTCTTGCCCTCGGCGAAATAGCCGGAGGCGAGCTCCAGCCGGATGCGCGCGCGGCGCCGGTTGTCCGTATCCTCGGTCGGCGCCGTCATCTGCGCCTGCGCGCCGTCCTGCCCCGGTTGCGTGGCGCAGCCCCCCAGCAGCAGCGTGGCGGCCGCCGCGGCGAGCGCGAGCCACGGCGCGCGGGACGCGCCTCCCGTCATGGTCCTTGTCATGTTCCCCTGGCCTCCTTGGACGTGGCCGGCATGGCCACGGGCTTGAGCATCACCGTGCGCTGCTGCGCCATGCGTTCGCCGACCCGGGTGCGATCCTTCACGTCGCCGGCCAGCTGGCCACAGGCCGCATCGATGTCGTCGCCGCGGGTCTTGCGCACGGTCGTCACGATACCAGCATCACTCAGCGATTTCGCGAAAGCCTGCACCCGCTGTTGCGGCGAGCGCACCAGCCCGGACGCGGGGAAGGGGTTGAAGGGGATCAGATTGAGCTTGCACGACACGCCGGTGCCGCCGTGCGTGCGCACCAGGTGCGCGAGTTCGCGCGCGTGCTCCGGCTGGTCGTTGACGCCATCGAGCATGCAGTACTCGAAGGTGATGAAGTCGCGCGGCGCATGCTCCAGGTACCGGTTGCAGGCATCCAGCAGTTCGGCGATGGGGTACTTGCGGTTCAGCGGCACCAGCGCGTCGCGCAGCGCGTCGTTGGGCGCGTGCAGCGATACCGCCAGTGCCACCGGGCAGTCCTGCGCCAGGCGGTCGATCATGGGCACCACGCCGGAGGTGGAGACCGTGACCCGGCGCCGCGACAGGCCGTAGCCGTGGTCGTCCAGCATCACGCGCAGCGCCGGCACCAGGGCCGCGTAGTTCTGCAGCGGCTCGCCCATGCCCATCATCACGACGTTGGTGATCACGCGGGTGCCGCGGGTGTCGAGGTGCTGGCGCAGGAAGTGCTCGGCGAACCACAGCTGCGCGAGGATCTCGCCGGTGCTCAGGTTGCGCGAGAAGCCCTGGTGGCCGGTCGAGCAGAAGCGGCAGCCCACGGCGCAGCCGGCCTGCGAGGACACGCAGAGCGTGCCGCGGTCGTCCTCCGGGATGAACACGGACTCGACGGCATTGCCGTCGCCGACGTCGAACAGCCACTTGATGGTGCCGTCGGCGGATTCGTGCTGCGAGATGACGGGCAGGCCCTCGATGCGGGCCACGCCCTGGAGCTTGTCGCGCAGCGACTTCGCCAGGTCGCTCATCTGGCCGAAGTCGCGCGCGCCCTTCTGGTGGATCCAGCGGAACAGCTGGGTCGCGCGGAAACGCTTCTCGCCGAGCGTCGCGCAGAAGGCAGCCAGACCTTCGAGGTCGTAGTCGAGCAGGTTGGCCGTCATCGCATCCGGCGCGTCGCCGGCCGGCCCCAGGACGCGCCGTTCCCCCTCGGGGGGAAGCGAAGCGAAGCGGAGCCAGGGGGCGACATGGTTAGCGGGAGTAGATGTTCATCGCCGGGAAGAAGAAGGCGATTTCGTTCTTCGCGGTCTCGGGGGCGTCGGAGCCGTGCACGGCGTTGGCGTCGATGCTGTCGGCGAAGTCGGCGCGGATGGTGCCGGGAGCGGCCTTCTTGGGGTCGGTGGCGCCCATCAGGTCGCGGTTCTTCAGGATCGCGCCTTCGCCTTCCAGCACCTGGATCATCACCGGGCCGGAGATCATGAACTCGACGAGGTCCTTGAAGAAGGGACGCTCCTTGTGGACGGCGTAGAACTGCTCGGCTTCCTGGCGCGACAGGTGGGCCATGCGGGCGGCGACGACCTTCAGGCCGGCGGCCTCGAAGCGCGCGTAGATCTGGCCGATCACGTTCTTGGCGACGGCGTCCGGCTTGATGATGGAAAGGGTGCGTTCGATGGCCATCTGTATTTTTCCTGGAGCTGGGTTCTGGGGTTTCGCCGGAAGTGGAAAGTTCGGCAAAGCCCGCAATTCTAACCGTTCGTCGTCACCGACCGCGACCGCCGCTGCGTCCGCCCCCACGGCGCGATCCGCCCATGGGACCGCCGCCTTGGCCACCCTGGCCGCCGGCGCCGCCGCGGCGCTGGCGGTTGAAGCTGTCGGCGCCGATGTAGCCGAACGAGGTCTTCATCGGATCAGGCTGGTTGGCGCCTGCGCCGCCATTGCCGCCACCTGAGCCGCCGCCCTTGCGCCGGCCCTGGCCCTGCCCCTGCCCCTGGCCGCCCTGCCCCCCGCGCGCGC
>JAEZKX010000165.1 GCA_023436025.1 Pseudomonadota bacterium
AGGTCGGCCACCACGGCGGCGCCGCGCGCGCGCACCAGCACGCCCGGCTGCTGCGGGTCGCCCCAGGCGGCCGACAGCTGCAGGTATTCGCCGTCGAAGGTGGCATGGGCGGCCAGCGGCATGGAGCAGCTGCCGCCCATGGTGCGGCTGACCGCGCGTTCGGCCTCCACGCACAGCCAGGTGGCGTGGTGCTCCAGCGGCGCCAGGGCGGCGACCACGTCGCTGCGCTGCGCGCGCACCTCGATGCCGAGCGCACCCTGCCCCGCCGCCGGCAGCATCTCCGCCGGCTCGAACACCTGGCGGATGCGCGCCTGCAGGCCCAGGCGCTTCAGGCCGGCGGCCGCCAGCACGATGGCGTCGTAGTGGCCGTCGTCCAGCTTGCGCAGGCGGGTGTCGAGGTTGCCGCGCAGGGGTTCGATGCGCAGGTCGGGCCGGGCGGCCTGCAGCAGCACCACGCGGCGCAGGCTGGAGGTGCCGACCACCGCACCCCGCGGCAGCTCGGCCAGGGTGGCATGGCGGTTGGAGACGAAGGCATCGCGCGGGTCCTCGCGCTCCATCACGCAGGCCAGGTGGAAGCCTTCGGGCAGCTCCATGGGCACGTCCTTGAGCGAGTGCACGGCCAGGTCGGCGCGGCCCTCCTCCAGGGCGACCTCGAGCTCCTTCACGAACAGCCCCTTGCCGCCCACCTTGCTGAGGGTGCGGTCCAGGATCTGGTCGCCGCGCGTGGTCATGCCCAGCAGGTCCACCTGGTGGCCGCGCTGCTGCAGCAGCGCCCGGCCGTGCTCGGCCTGCCACAGGGCCAGGCGGCTCTCCCGCGTGGCGATGGTGAACTGGCTCATATCATGCTTGCGAATCGGTCGAGGGTCGATGCTAGCATCGACCGCTTCCCCCCCAGAGGAGCTAGCGCATGCCCGCGACCCCGCTGCCGCCCGCGCGGCGCGCCAAGGACAACGAACGACCGCTGGTGGACGACATCCGCCTGCTGGGCCGCATCCTGGGCGACGTGATCCGCGAGCAGGAGGGCGTCGAGGTGTACGAGCTGGTCGAGCGCATCCGCAAGCTGTCGGTGGCCTTCCGCCGCGACGCCGACCACGAGGCCGACCGCGCGCTCAAGTCGCTGCTGAAGTCGCTGTCGGGCGACGACACGGTGCGCGTGATCCGCGCCTTCACCTACTTCAGCCACCTGGCCAACCTGGCCGAGGACCGCCACCACATCCGCCGGCGCCAGGTGCACGAACGCGCCGGCGACACGCAGGAAGGCAGCATCGAGGTCGCGCTGGCGCGCCTGCGCTGGGCCGGCATCCAGCCGCGGACCGTGTCGCAGACGCTGGCGCACAGCTACCTGTCGCCGGTTCTCACCGCCCACCCCACCGAGGTGCAGCGCAAGAGCATCCTCGATGCCGAGCGCGACATCGCGCGGTTGCTGACCGAGCGCGACGAGATCCGCGGCCGCGCCCTGCCCCGCGATGCGCTGGCCCCCCGGGAGCTGGCGGCCAACGAGGCGCAGCTGCGCGCCCGCGTGATGCAGCTGTGGCAGACGCGGCTGCTGCGCTTCACCAGCCTGACGGTGGCCGACGAGATCGAGACCGCCCTCAGCTACTACGAGGCCACCTTCCTGCGCGAGATCCCCAAGATCTACGCCCAGCTCGAACAGGAGCTGGGCCAGCAGCCGGTGGCGAGCTTCCTGCGCATGGGCCAGTGGATCGGCGGCGACCGCGACGGCAACCCCAACGTCAGCGCCGACACCCTGGCCTACGCGCTGCGCCGCCAGTGCGAGGTGGCGCTGCGCCACTACCTCACCGAGCTGTTCCGCCTGGGCGGCGAGCTGTCGCTGTCGGCGATGCTGGTCGAGGTGACGCCGCAGATGCGCGCGCTGGCCGAGAGCTCGCCCGACCTCAACGAGCACCGGCGCGACGAGCCTTACCGCCGCGCCCTGACGGGCATGTACTCGCGGCTGGCCGCGACGCTGAAGGAGCTCACCGGCGGCGACGCCGCCCGCCATGCCGTGCCGCCGCAGAACCCCTACCCGCGCGCCGAGGACTTCCTGGCCGACTTGCGCACCATCCAGGCCTCGCTGCGCGCCAACCACGGCGGCGCCATCGTGCAGCAGCGCCTGCATCCCCTGATCCGGGCGGTGGAGGTGTTCGGCTTCCACCTGGCCACCGTGGACCTGCGCCAGACCTCCGAGAAGCACGAGGAAGTGGTGGCCGAACTCCTGGCCACGGCGCGCATCGTGCGCGACTACGCGTCGCTCGACGAGGAAGGCAAGCGCGCGGTGCTGCTGCGCCAGCTGAACGACGCCCGCCCGCTCAAGGTGCTGGGCGCCGACTACAGCGCGCACGCGCGCAAGGAGCTGGCGATCTTCGAGGCCGCGGCGGCGCTGCGCGCGCGCTTCGGGCCGCAGGCCATCCGCCACTGCATCATCAGCCACACCGAAAACGTGAGCGACCTGCTGGAGGTGCTGCTGCTGCAGAAGGAGGTCGGCCTGCTGCGCGGCACGCTGGACGACAGCGCCGAGGCCGACCTGATCGTGGTGCCGCTGTTCGAAACGATCGAGGACCTGCGCCAGGCCGCGAGCATCATGCGCGCCTACTACGGCCTGCCGGGCATCGCCAAGCTGGTGCAGCGCTCGGGCGCCGAGCAGGACATCATGCTCGGCTACAGCGACAGCAACAAGGACGGCGGCATCTTCACCAGCAACTGGGAGCTGTACTGCGCCGAGATCGCGCTGGTCGACCTGTTCGACCAGCTCGCCAACACGCACAACATCCAGCTGCGCCTGTTCCACGGCCGCGGCGGCACCGTGGGCCGCGGCGGCGGGCCGAGCTACCAGGCCATCCTGGCGCAGCCGCCGGGCACGGTGCGCGGCCAGATCCGCCTGACCGAACAGGGCGAGGTCATCGCCTCCAAGTACGCCAACCCCGAGATCGGCCGCCGCAACCTCGAGACGCTGGTGGCCGCCACGCTGGAGGCCACGCTGCTGCAGCCGACCAAGCCGGCGCCCAAGGCCTTCCTGCAGGCGGCGCAGGCGCTGTCGGAGGCGAGCATGCGCGCCTACCGGGCGCTGGTGTACGAGACCAGCGGCTTCAGCGAGTACTTCTTCACCGCGACGCCGATCCGCGAGATCGGCGAGCTGAACATCGGCTCGCGCCCGGCCTCGCGCAAGCCCACGCAGAACATCGAGGACCTGCGCGCCGTGCCCTGGAGCTTCAGCTGGGCGCAATGCCGCCTGACGCTCAACGGCTGGTTCGGCTTCGGCTCCGCCGTCGAGGCCTTCGTGGCGCAGGGCGAGCGCAAGCAGCAGGTGGCGCTGCTGCAGAAGATGTACCGGCACTGGCCGTTCTTCCGCGCGCTGCTGTCGAACATGGACATGGTGCTGGCCAAGAGCGACCTGGCGCTGGCCTCGCGCTATGCGGAGCTTGTGCCGGACGCGCGCCTGCGCCGGCGCATCTTCTCCGCCATCGAGGCGGAATGGCAGCGCACCATGGACGCCATGGCGCTGGTCACCGGCGAGCGCCAGCGGCTGGCGGCCAATGCCTCCCTGGCCCGCTCCATCCGCCACCGCTTCCCCTACATCGACCCGCTGCACCATCTGCAGGTCGAATTGGTGCGCCGCTCGCGCCAGGGCCATGCCGACGAACGCGCCCGCACCGGCATCCACCTCGCCATCAACGGCATCGCGGCGGGCTTGCGGAATACGGGGTGAAGTCGGGAGCGGACTGCAGGACTTCCGGACGCAAAAGCCGCAAAGACTACGCAAAAGTCGCAAAAGGACTTCCAGATTTCTGTTGGCTGTTCTTTCGCGACTTTTGCGTAGCTTTCGCGACCTTTGCGTCCGGCTGTTCGGGTGTCCGGCCCTCCCGTTGCCGGTTTCAGGTCCCCAGCAACTCGCCCACGGGCTTGAGGTCTTCCACCCGGTCGCAGACGGCTTTCACGGCCATCAGGATGGGGATGCCAAGCAGCAGGCCCCAGACGCCCCACAGCCAGCCGAAGGCCAGTACGCCGATGAAGACGGCGACGGGGTTCATGCGGCTGGCCCGGCTGGTGGCCCAGGGCACCAGCAGGTAGCCTTCGACGGTGTTGATCACCAGCGAGATGCCGCCCACCAGCAGCGCCATGTCGAGTTCGCCGAACTGCACGAAGGCCACCAGCGCCGCGCCGCCGGTGACCGCCACGGAGCCGATGTAGGGAATCAGGTTCAGCACCCCGGCGGCCACGCCCCAGACGGCGGCATGCTCCAAGCCCATCACCGCGAAGGCCAGGCCCGTGGCCAGGCCGACGCCCACGCTCGCCAGCAGTTGCACCAGCAGGTAGCGCTGCATCTGCGCGTTGATCTCGTCCAGGGCCTGCACCGTGAGCTTCTTCTCGGCCAGCCCCGGCCCGGCGATCTTCACCAGCTTGCGGCGGAAGGTGTCACCCGAGACCAGCATGAAGTAGGTGAGGAAGGTCACCAGCACCACCTGCGCCACCAGGCTGGCCAGCCCGATGGTGCCAGTCCACAGGTAGGAATGCAGGTCGAAGCGCGGTTTCTCGACGATCACGCGCGCCACGTTGCGCGCCGGCGGCTTGGCCGGGCCCCCGCCCGCGGCCTCGGCGGCGCGTTCGAGTTCGGCCGCCGCCCGCTGCACGGTGTCCAGCGCCGTGTCGGCCTGCTGGCGCCGGCGCATGCCTTCGCTCAACTTGCGGGCGGCCGACGGCAGCGACTCGATCAGCGCGTTGGCATCATCGGCCAGGGTGTAGAGCGAGGCGCCGGTCGTGCCCAGGATGCCGAGGATCAGGACGGCGGCGCTGATGGCGCGCGGCACCCGGCGCTTGTGCAGCCAGTCGACCACCGGCGACAGCGCGTAGCTGAAGACCAGCCCCAGCATCAGGGGGATGAAGAAGCCGCTCGCCCATCGCAGGACCGCCAGGGTGGCCAGCACCGTCAGCACGATCAGGGCCACGCTGCGCACGTCCACCGTGGGATGGAGCAGGACGTGGGGCGGCTGCCGCGGGTCGACGGGCGTCCGCGGGAGATCGTCGATGTCCTGCTCGTTGGGCGGAGAAATCACGCGGCGATGATAGGCAGGGCCTGTCGCGCCGGGAGTCGGACAAGGCCGCGGCGGCGCGCCGGGGTTCAGCCCGCCAGCGCCTCGCGCACGGCGCTTAGCTGCCGGCGCGACACCGACAGCGATTCGTCGATGCCATTGAGCCGCACCGCCCAGCCCTCGCCCTCCTCGGGGTCGTAGTGCTTCTCCAGCGCCCGCACCGCCCGCCGCGACACCAGGGCGTTGCGGTGGACCCGCAGGAACTGGTTGCCATGGCGTTCCTCCAGGTCGCTGAGCGACCCGTCCAGGATGTAGCTTCGGTTGGCGGTGCGCACGGTGATGTATTTCAGTTCGGCCTTGAAATAGAGCACCTCGGTGACCGGCACCCGCTCGGTGCGGCCGCGGTCCTGGATCACCAGCACCTCCTGCTCCGGCTCCAGGCCGCCGTTGCGGACCTGGATGGCGCGCTCCACCTTGCCCAGGGCCGCCTGCAGGCGCTCCAGCCGCACCGGCTTGGTCAGGTAGTCGACCGCCTCCAGTTCGAAGGCGGTGACGGCATGCTCGGCGTACGCGGTGACGAACACCACCGCCGGCGCCTCGGGCAGGCTGCGCAGCACGCCGGCCAGGGCCAGGCCGTCGGCACCTGGCATGTGGATGTCCAGCAACACGCCGTCGAACGCCTGGCGGCGCAGGTGTTCCATCGCCTGCGCCGCATTGGCCGCCTCGCCGGCGACCTCCACGGCTGGCGCATTGCAATCGGCGAGCAGGGTCCGCAGGCGCGATCGCGCCAGCGGCTCGTCGTCCACGACCAGCATCTTCAAGGCCATCTTCCCCCCTTCCGGCAGTGCCGCCCGGCGCTACGCCGGGACCTCCATCCGAACCTGGTACAGCCCGTCGATCAGGGCAGTCTGGAACTGCGCCTGGACGTCGTGGAGCAGCCGCAGCCGGTCGCGTACGTTCTCGAGCGCGACACCGTTGCCGCGACGGCCCTGCCCCCCGGGCACCGTGTTGGTGACCTTGATCACCACCACGCCGCCGCGCTTGCGGGTCGACACCTTGACCTGCGCGCCGGTGGGACTGGGCTCCACGCCATGTTTGACCGCATTTTCCACCAAAGGCTGGAGAAACAAAGCAGGGACTTTCGCGCTACCCGCCAGCGGGTCGATGTTCCACTCCACCCGCAGGCGGTCGCCGAAGCGCACCTGCTCCACGTCCAGGTAGGCGCGGGCCACCGCGACCTCCTCCGCCAGGGTCACCGGCTCGCCGCGGTCGACCAGGGCATGGCGGAACAGCTCGCTCAGGTCCTCCAGCAAGCGCTCGGCGCGGCGCGGGTCCTCGCGCACCAGCGCGATGGCGCTGTTGAGGCTGTTGAACAGGAAATGCGGCCGGATGCGCGCCTGCAGTTCCGCCAGGCGCGCGGTGGTATCGGCGGGCATGCGGCTCTTGGCGCGCAGCACCAGCGCGCTCACCAGGATGGAGGCCACCAGCGCGCCGGCGGCGGCCGAGGCCAGCCAGGGCAGCGCGTGGCCGGCCGGCACCGCCGCCAGCAGCAGGGCGCAGC
>JAEZKX010000168.1 GCA_023436025.1 Pseudomonadota bacterium
GGCCTGGGCCGCGTCGCGCGCCACGTGCAGCATGCCCAGCGCCGCGCCGTGCTCGCGCGCGATGAGGGCGGCGCGCCAGGCGGCATTGGTCGCCGCCGGCGTGAGGTCGTTCACCGCCAGGATGCGCGTGGGCGGCAGCAAGGTCCCCTCCGGATCGGGCCGGGGATCGCTCATCGCAGGTAGTCCCCCGCCGCCTCGGGCTGGAACAGGATGGACACGATGCGCGCGCGCCGCTGCACGCCGCCGGGGCCGTGCCAGCTTGCCACCTCGCCCGCCTGCAGGCCGAGCAGCGCCGCGCCCGCCGGCGACAGCACCGACACCTGGCCGGTGCTGGCGTTGGCGTCCTGCGGATAGCACAGCGTGATCTTGGAGCGCGTGCCGTCCTGCAGGTCTTCCACCAGAACCTGGGTGTACATGGTCACCACCAGCGGCGAGACGGCGCGCGACGGCACGATGTCGCTGCTGTCCAGGAGGTCCTGCATGGCCTCGGCATTCGCCAGCGGCGGTTGCATGGGCCGCGCCAGCAGGCGTGCGATGCGGGCGTGGTCGGTCTGCGTCAGGATGCGGTCGACCGGCTGGGCGTTGTTGGTGGCGATGGCTGCGTCATGCATGGGCGAGCTCCCGGTAGAAATTGGGCAGGGCGAAGAGGGCGTCGTGCACCTGCGCGTTGTAGTAGCGCAGGTCGGCGATGCCGCGATGGCGCAGGCGCGAGGCCAGCTCCTCGTAAGTCAAGGAGAGCGGGTCGAGGTCGTCGGAAGCGACGGCCAGGCCCCAGTAGGCGCCGTACAGCGGCACGTGCAGGCCGTAGGGCGACACGATGCGGAAGGTGCGGCGCAGGTCGGCCAGCAGCGCGCGCACGCGCTCGGGCTCGTAGAAGGGCGCGCCCAGGTGCAGCACCACGGAGCCGCCGGGGGCCAGCACGCGGCGCAGCTGCTGCAGCGCGGCCTGGGTGTAGAGCGGTCCGGCCGGCGTCTGCGGGTCGGTCAGGTCCATCACCACCAGGTCGAACAGGGCGTCGGTGGTGCGCACGAAGGCATCGCCGTCCTCGCACAGCACCTGCACGCGTTCGTCGTCGAGCGCGCCGCGGTGGATGCCGGTGAGCTCGCGGCGGGCCACGGCGACCACGTCGGGGTCGATGTCGACCACCGTCACCTGGCGCATCGAAGGGTGCTTGAGCAGCTCCTCGGCCGCGCCGCCATCGCCGCCGCCGAGCACCAGCGCGCGCTCGGGGAAGGGGTGCACCAGCGCCGCCGGATGGACGATGGCCTCGTGGTAGAAGAACTCGTCGGCCTCCGAGGTCATGAAGCGGCCGTCCAGGCGCAGCGTGCGCCCGAGCTGTGGCGACTCCAGCAGCTCCAGGTGCTGGAACGGCGTGCGCTGCGACAGCAGGCGGCGCGCGAAGCGGAAACCGTAGACGCTGTGCGGATTGAGTTCCTCCAGCACCAGGCCGACCTCGCCGTCGCTGCCGCCATCCAGGCCGCGCTGCAGCTGCTGGCGGTCGGCGCGCTCGGGCCGGAATGCCCGCACCAGCGCGCCCATCAGGTCGCGTGCCTTGCCGGAGTTGTCTTCCGTGAAGTTGCAGACGTAGACGTCCAGCGTCACCGCCTTGCGCTCCGGCCAGGTGTGGATCGCCAGGTGCGATTCGGCCAGCAGCAGCATGCCGGTCACGCCGCCGGGTTCGCCGTCGTGGCCGGGGAAGGCATGCCAGCGGTCGCCCACCACGGTGAGCCCGTGGCCGGTGGCGGCCAGCGTGCACAGCTGCGCCAGGCGGCTGGCATCCGTCAGCAGCGCGGTATCTCCGCGGCAGTCGTGCAGGTCGGCGGTGAGATGAAGTCCTTGCATCAGCAGTTTCCTGGCGCCATCGCGCCTCCAAGGTAGTTGTCGGTTGCCAGTGCGGGTAGCACCAGCACGTCGGCGTCGGCTTCGGCCAGCAGGCGGCGCATGACGCCGGGGACCAGCGCATCGGCCAGCGGCGAGCGGCGTCGCCGGCCCAGCACCACCAGCTGCGCCTTGCCCGCGCGCGCCACTTCCAGCACGCGGCGCGGCACGTCCCCGAAGGAGACGAGGGCGGCGGCAGCCTGGTCGTGCGCGCCGGCGCGGGTGATGATGTCGGCCAGCAGGCCATAGGCATCGCGCGTGCGGCGCCGGCGCTGCACGCGCAGCGTGCGTTCGGGCGTGTCGCCCATGCGCAGCGAGCGCTCGCGCCAGTTGTCGAGAACGTGGAACACGCGCATGCGCGGGCCGCGCGCCATGGCGCGCGCCGCCGCCACCAGCGTGACGGCATCGGCGTCCAGCTTTACCGGCACCAGCACGCGGCGGTAGCTCGCGAAGGCGGGACGGCGCACCACCAGCATCGGCATGCATACCGTGCGGAACACGCGTTCGGACTCCGTGCCCAGCACGGCGTCGCGCAGCGCCTGGCCGCGGCGCCACGGCAGCACCAGCAGGTCCGCCCCTTCGGTGGCCTCGGGCAGGGTGCGGCGCAGCGCGCCGGCGATGCAGGTCGCCTGCGTGGCCACCTGCAGGCGTTCGTGGATCTGGCGCGCGAGCTGGCGCAGCACGGCCTCGGTCTGCGCGCACGCGCGCGCGTCGGGCTGCACGCACAGCAGGTGC
>JAEZKX010000175.1 GCA_023436025.1 Pseudomonadota bacterium
CCGCAGCGCCACCCGCAGCGGCCGCGCCGTCCGCCGCCGCGCCGCCGCCCCTGGCTCCGCCGCCTTCGGCCCGCCTGCACTACGAGGTCAGCGCCAGCCGCTATGGGGTCGAGCTGTCCGGTGCCGCCGTGCTGGACTGGCGCCACGACGGTGAGGCCTACGACGCCAGGCTGGAGGTGGGCAGCCCCCTCCTGGGCAACCGCATCGAGCGCAGCCAGGGCCGCATCGGCGCGAGCGGCCTGGCACCCGTCTACTACGCCCAGAAGACGCGCAGCGAACAGGCCGCGCATTTCCAGCGCGAGCAGGGCCGCGTCATCTTCAGCAACAACCGGCCGGCCGCGCCCTGGGTCGACGGCATGCAGGACCGCCTGAGCGTGGTCCTGCAGCTGGCCGCACTGGTGGGGGGCGACCCCGGCCGCTTCCCGCCCGGCACCGCGCTCACCATTCCCGTCACCAGCGTGCGCGAGGCGGAGACCTGGGTCTTCCAGGTGGAAGCCGAGGAAGACCTGGACCTGCCGGGCGGACGCGTGCGCGCCCTCAAGCTGCAGCGGCTGCCGCGCAAGCCGTACGACCAGAAGGTGGAGCTGTGGCTGGCCCCCGGCATGGCTTACGCCCCCGTGCGCATCCGTCTGACGGCCCCCAATGGCGACGCGGTCGATCAGCGCTGGTCCTCTACCGACAAAGGCTGAGAGCGGCGCGGGGCTATCGTGCCTGCATGGCCATCCGGCCTGCCGCCTGCGAAAGACGACGTGAAGGGTGAGTGAACGCACTTGAATCGGAGCCCCGAGCAGCCAGCTACAAGGCAACAGGAACAAGACCATGCAAATGCTTTATGACTCCGATTCCTTCGTCGTCGTGCACCTGCACGCGAATGCGCCTGCCGACGGGGAACCCACGCCGGGCGTGGTGCGCCACGGTTTCGAGATCGTCGACAAGCGCTCCAACAAGGAGGTCTACCTCGACGGCTCCTGGGCCGACGCGTTCCAGCGCCAGATCAATGCCTGGCAAGTGAACACCCCGACCCAGGAAGAGGTCGAGGAAACGCTGGACGGCTACGCCGAACTGGCCCAGAACCCCCTGGTCGTCCACTGACGCCCGCGGCGGGCCCGTCCGCAGCGCGGGGCCCGCCGGCTGCGCCGGTCCGCTGTGCGGGGGTGTCCCGCTGCGGCCAGTCCCGGGTCACGCACGCCCCCCTTTCCCCCTTTCCCCCTCCAGACGGCGTGGCGATTACGATCAGCCGATGCGTTGCTTCGCCCTTGCCGCGGCCGTCCTGCTGGCCGCCTGCGCCCTGCCGGAAACCGTCCCCGACCCAGGCGAAGCCCAGGCCGTGCTGCTGGGCGAGCAGCACGATGCCGAGATGCATCGCGACCTGCAGGAACGCTGGGTGACGGCGCTGGCGCGGCGCGGACGGCTGGCTGGCCTGCTGCTGGAAATGGCCGAACGTGGCCGCGCCACGACCGGCCTGCCGACCACGGCATCCGAGGCCGAGGTGCGCGCCGCACTGGCCTGGGACAATGCCGCCTGGCCCTGGGAGCGCTACCGCCCGGCGGTGATGGCCGCGGTGCGGGCCGGCGTGCCGGTGCTGGGTGCCAACCTGCCGCGAAGCCACATGCGCGAGGCCATGGCCGACGCCACCTTCGACCGCCTTTTGCCCGGCCCCGCGCTGAAGGCCCAGCAGCAGGCCATCCGCCTGGGCCACTGCGGGCTGCTGCCCGAACGCCAGATCACCCCGATGACGCGGGTGCAGGTCGCGCGCGACCAGGCGATGGCGCAAGCGCTGGCGGCGGCCGTGCAACCCGGGCGGCTGGTACTGCTGCTGGCCGGGGCCGGCCATGTGCAGCCCGACCTCGGCGTGCCGCAGCACCTGCCGCCCGGGCTGCAGGTGATGCCGGTGGTGCTGCCGCCCGTGGCGAGCGGCAAGGACCACTGCGAGGAGCTGCGGCAGCGCTTCCCGGGGCGCTGAGCGCCGCGCCCGGCCGCAGCCTCAGGCGTTGGCCCGGATCGCGTCGGCCAGGGTGTTCACCAGCTGGTCGATGTGCGACTTCTCCACGATGAAGGGCGGCGCGATCACCAGCACGTCGCCGGCCGGCCGCACCAGCGCCCCCTTCTTGAAGCACTCGAGGTAGATGTCGAAGGCGCGCTTGCCCGGCGCGCCGGCGCGCGGCGCCAGCTCCACCGCGGCGGCCAGGCCCAGGCTGCGGATGCCGATGACGTTGGGCAGGCCCTTGAAGGTGGAATGGAAGGCGTCGCCCAGCACCTGGCCCATTTCGCCGGCGCGCTGGAACAGGTTCTCCTGCTGGAACAGGTCCAGCGTGGCGATGGCCGCCGCGCAAGACACCGGGTGGCCCGAGTAGGTGTAGCCGTGGAAGAACTCGATGACGTGCTCCGGCGCGTCGGTCTTCATCATGGCGTCGTAGATCTTGTCGCGGCAGATCACGCCGCCCAGCGGGACGACCCCGTTGGTCACCGCCTTGGCGAAGTTCAGCATGTCCGGCACCACGCCGTAGAAGTCGGCGCCGAAATTGGTGCCCAAGCGGCCGAAGCCGGTGATGACCTCGTCGAAGATCAGCAGGATGCCGGGCTTGTCGCAGAGCTCGCGCAGGCGCTTGAGGTAGCCCTTGGGCGGCAGGTACCAGCCGGCCGAACCCGCGACCGGCTCGACGATGACGGCGGCGACGTTGCTAGGGTCGTGCAGCGGCAGGATGCGGTTCTCCAGTTCCAGCAGCGGGTCCTCGGCCCACTCCGGTTCCTGGTTGTGGATGTAGGCATGGGCCGGGTCGTGGATGAAGCGCAGGTGGTCCACCCGCGGCAGCAGCGCCGGGCCGAACACCTTGCGGTTGGCCGGGATGCCGCCCACGCTCATGCCGCCGAAGCCCACGCCGTGGTAACCGCGCTCGCGGCCGATGAAGATGTTGCGGTGGCCCTCGCCGCGCGCGCGGTGGTAGGCCAGCGCCAGCTTCAGCGAGGTGTCGGCCGCCTCGGAGCCGGAGTTGCAGAACAGCACCTTGTTCAGGTCGCCCGGCGCCAGGGCGGCGATCCTGTCGGCAGCGACGAAGGCCTTGTCGTTGCTGGCCTGGAAGGCGGTGGCGTAGTCCAGCGTGTCCAGCTGCTTCTTGATCGCCTCGTTGATCGGCTGGCGGTTGTGCCCCGCGGCCACGCACCACAGGCTGGAGATGCCGTCGATGACCTGGCGGCCGTCGTGCGTGGTGAAGTACATGCCGTCGGCGCGAGTGAAGATGCGCGGGTCCTTGCGGAATTGACGGTTGGGCGTGAAGGGCAGCCAGTGGCTGTCCATGCTGAAGTCGTTGTAGGCCATGCGGAACTCCTAGAGAGCCTCCATTGTGCGCCGCCGAGGGCCCCCTGCCCAGCGGCCGCAGCGGCGCCAGCGCCGCCGTTCCGGCCGCTGCGCAGCTTCCCCATTTTCCTGAACCCACTTCACCGAGCCGCGTCCGCGGCCGGGCCGCATACCTTGGCGGCGTGATGGTCACGCCGGCGGCGTCCATGGCTCTTGGCGGTTTCGGCAGATGCGCGCGCAGGTGGGCCTCCGCGTGGCCTCGACGGCGCACCCGCTGCGCGAGGAACGCCTACCGCAACGCCCCGAACACCTTCTTCAGCAGCGCGCTGCCCGAGCCGGCGGGGTCGCGGCGGATCTTCTTCTCCTCCTCGCCGATCACGATGTAGAGCGCGTCGAGCGCCTTGCGGGTGACGTAGTGGTCGATGCTGGCGTCGTCCTGCCTGACCAGGCCCAGGCCCACGCCCTTTTGCGCCAAGGCTTCGTAGCGCGCCTTCAGGCCCACCCGGGCCGTCTGCTGGCGCACCACCGGCAGGAACTGGGCGGAGAGCGGCTCGCGCGTCTTCTGGGCGAAGAAGTCGGTGACGGCGGTGTCGCCGCCGGCCAGGATGTCCCGGGCATCGCGCACGCTCATGCCGCGCACCGCGTCGGCCAGCAGCTTGCCAGCCAGCGGCACGGCCTGCTCCGCCGCACGGTTCATCGCCAGTTCCAGTTCCTCGACCTGCTTGCCCTGTCCGAGCGCGCCCAGCAGGCGGCCCGCATCCTTCAGGTAGCCGGGCAAGGGGATGCGGACGCGGGGATTGCCCAGGAAGCCGTCGGGCCGACCGAGCAGGCGCACCGCCGCCTGGGCGCCCGCCTCCAGGACGGCGCGCAGCCCCTTGCCGGCGTCGGCGTCGGTGATGCCGCGCAGGGACTGGGCACGCACCGGGGCGGCAAGGGAAAAGGCAGCGACGAAGGCGCAGAAACGGCGGCGCGACATGCGGATCGGGAGGTGGTTGGCGAAGCGCGCATCGTGCCGGGCCGCCGCCGGCGCGTCAACGCGCAGCCTGCGACAATTCCCGCATGTCCAACGCCTACATCCTCACCCTGTCGTGTCCCGACCGCGCCGGCATCGTCCATGCCGTCTCCGGCTTCCTGCTGGAGCGCGGCGGCAACATCGAGGAGGCTGCGCAGTACAACGACCACGGCACGGGCCTGTTCTTCATGCGGGTGCGCTTCGCCTGCGGCCAGCTCACGCAGGACGACCTGCGGCTGCACCTGAAGCAGTTCGCCGAGCCCTTCCAGATGCAGTGGCGGCTGCACGCGTCCGACCAGCCGATGAAGACCGTGATCTTCGTCAGCAAGGAAGGCCACTGCCTCAACGACCTGCTGTTCCGCTGGAAGAGCGGGCTGCTGCCGCTGGACATCCGCGCCATCGTCTCCAACCACCGCGAGTTCTACCAGCTGGCGGCCGGCTACAACGTGCCCTTCCACCACATCCCGGTGAGCGCTGCGACCAAGCAGCAGGCCGAGGCGCGCGCCTATGAAGTGATCGAGACCGAAGGCGCCGAGCTGGTGGTGCTGGCGCGCTACATGCAGATCCTGTCGGACGACCTGTGCCGCAAGCTGGCCGGCCGCGCCATCAACATTCACCACAGCTTCCTGCCCTCGTTCAAGGGCGCCAAGCCCTACTACCAGGCGCACGACCGCGGCGTGAAACTGATCGGCGCCACCGCGCACTACGTGACCGCCGACCTCGACGAAGGCCCGATCATCGAGCAGGACGTGGCCCGTGTCGACCACGGCCACACGGTGGAAGACCTGACGGCCGTCGGCCGCGACACCGAAAGCATGGTGCTGGCCCGTGCCGTCAAGTGGCACAGCGAACACCGGGTGCTGTTGAACGGCCACAGGACGGTTGTGTTCCGCTAAGCTTCCGGTAGAGTGGTCGGCGTCGGCAACCGGAGGCGCGTATGACAGCATCAGCGGGCGGAATCCTCGCCGGCGCCGCCTGCGCGCTTTTGGTGACTGCCGCATGGGGACAGCACCCCCCGCTGGCGCCGGAAGAGCTCTACGAACGCATCGCGCCCAGCGTCTGGGTGGTCCTGGTGGAAGCGCAGGGCGGCGTCGGCCAGGGCAGCGCCGTCGTGGTCGCGCCACGCACGCTGGTCACCAACTGCCACGTGCTCAAGGATGCGCGGGCCATCCTGGTCCTGCACGAGCAGCGCAAGCTGCGCGCCCACCTGCAGCACCGCGATCCCAGCCGCGACCTGTGCCAGTTGGAAGTGCCGGGGCTCGACGCACCGCCCGTGCGCATGGCCAGCGCCGCATCGCTGCGCATCGGTGCAAAGGTGTTCGCCATCGGCAATCCGCGCGGCCTGGAACTGACGATCAGCGATGGCCTGTTGTCGGGCCTGCGCCGCGACCAGGATGGCGCGCTCGAATACCTGCAGATCTCGGTGCCGATCTCGCCCGGCTCCAGCGGAGGCGGGCTGTTCGATGTGCAGGGGCGCCTGGTCGGCATCACCACGGCGGGGCTGCGCGACTCCCAGAACCTGAACTTCGCCCTGCCATCGGATTGGGTCGTGGATCTTCCCGCACGCGCGGGAGGAACACAGGTGGCCGCGCTGGAACCTGCCGTACTCCCGCCTCCGGCAGCGAACCCGGCGGTGGCCCCGCCATTGCCGTCGTCGTCGCCGTCGCCGTCGCCGTCGCCGACTGTGACGCCCGCTCCCGCGCGGGTCGACAATCCCATGGCAGCGAGGCCCGCTGTCGCCAGCGAGCCGGTCGCGGCTTCGGCAGCGTCCACTCACCTTGCGCCTGGCCGCGTCTTCACCTACCGCCTGACAGACCGCCTGACCGGCAGCACGCGCGAGGTGCGCCTGCGTGTCGACACCACCGACGGCCAACGCGTCGTGTTCAATGGCGGCGCACGCGTGGAGAACCTGGACGGCGAGGTGCTGAGCATGCAGGGAGCGCCGTCGGGTGATGCGGACGCCTTCCTTCCGCCCGGTGGCTGGCTGCGCAGCGGCGCGGTCGCCGGCCAGCAATGGAATGCACGGTACGCCACGCGCTTCGCCGACCCACCGCATCGCATGGACCTGAAGGCGCACGTCGTGGGCGACGTGCTGGAGAGTCTGGGCGGCAGGCCCCTCATGGTGACGCGCATCGAATACCGGGGATTCATCGACCGCGGCGTCCAGCAACCCGTGCGCGGAAGCTACCAGGCCACGGCCTGGTACGCGCCGAGCCTGGGAAGGCTGGTCCGCTTCGAAGCTCGATTCCGGGGTGACTGGATGGCCGGTGGCGTCCGCACCCATGAGGTGCTCCAGCTCGTCGAGATCCGCTAGGCGCCCGGCGGCGACCTTGGCGATGGCAGCGCCCGTGACGACCCGCATTCCCCCCATCCAGTGCCTCCTCACCTTCGAGGCACTCGCGCGCCTGCGCTCGGTGACGCAGGCGGCCGACGAGTTGTGCGTGACGCCCAGCGCGGTGAGCCACCGCGTGCGCCAGCTGGAAC
>JAEZKX010000284.1 GCA_023436025.1 Pseudomonadota bacterium
CCTGCGCCACCGGGGTGGCCGGTTCGGGCAAGGCCCCCCTGGCCAACGACACGCTGCAGGCCGCCGGGGCGCGCGCGCTGAACCGCGCGCACGAGGAGCCGGCGCCGCACGAGGCGATCGAGGGCATCGAGCATTTCGACAAGGTGATCAACGTCGACCAGTCGCCCATCGGCCGCACGCCGCGCAGCAACCCCGCCACCTACACCGGCCTGTTCACGCCGATTCGCGAGCTGATGGCCGAGACCGCCGTCGCCAAGGAGCGCGGCTACGGCCCGGGCCGCTTCTCCTTCAACGTGGCCGGCGGCCGCTGCGAGGCCTGCCAGGGCGACGGCGTGGTCAAGGTGGAGATGCACTTCCTGCCCGACGTCTACGTGCCCTGCGACGTCTGCCGCGGCCAGCGCTACAACCGCGAGACGCTGGAAGTGCAGTGGAAGGGCCGCAACATCGCCCAGATCCTCGACATGACGGTGGAGGACGCGCACGAGTTCCTCAAGCCCGTGCCGACGATCGCGCGCAAGCTGCAGACGCTGCTGGACGTGGGGCTGTCCTACATCAAGCTCGGGCAGGCGGCCACCACGCTTTCGGGCGGCGAGGCGCAGCGCGTCAAGCTCGCGCTGGAGCTGTCCAAGCGCGACACCGGCCGCACGCTGTACATCCTGGACGAGCCCACCACCGGCCTGCACTTCGCCGACATCGACCTGCTGCTGAAGGTGCTGCACCAGCTGCGCGACGCCGGCAACACCATCGTCGTGATCGAGCACAACCTGGACGTGATCAAGACCGCGGACTGGGTGATCGACATGGGGCCCGAAGGCGGCGACGGCGGCGGCACGGTGGTGGTGGCCGGCACGCCGGAAGAAGTCGCGGCCCATCCGGACAGCCACACCGGGCACTACCTCCGACCCTACCTGTCCGGCCGATCCTGAGGCGTGCCCGCGCGCGCAAGCGCACCGCGCCGCTGGCATTCGATTCGCGGGGGCCACGCGGTGCGCTCGCGGCGCGAGCACACGCTGCCCGGCACCGCCTCGCCCCCGCGGGCCGGGCCCACCCGCCCATGGTCCGGATGACGTGCGAATGATGAGCCGGCCTACACGCCCTGCCCAGCCGCATTCCTAGCATGGCTCCCATCACGAACCACACAGGGAGAGAACATGGGAATCATCACGACCATCATCGTCGGGTTCGTCGTCGGGCTGATCGCCCGCGCGGTGAAGCCGGGCAACGACCGCATGGGCATCATCATGACCACGCTGCTGGGCATCGCCGGCGCCTTCGTCGCCGGCTTCCTGGGCCAGGCGCTGGGCCTGTATGCCGCCAACGAGCCGGCGGGCTGGATCGCCTCGGTGATCGGCGCGGTCCTGCTGCTGGTGGTGGTGGGGATGTTCCGCGGCCGGCGCCGCTACTGACGCCCGATCGGCGGCCGCGGATCGACAGGCCCCGCGCCCGCCGGGACCTGCGACGCCCTTACGGGCGCGCCGCCTGCAGCAGGTCGCGCGTGCGCATCGCCTCGCGCCGCGCCGCCGCCGCGAAGTCGTCGCCGCTGGAGGCATAGAGGATCGCCCGGCCCGAGTTCACCACGATGGGCGCATCGGGCCGCCAGCCGGCCCGCACGGTGGCCACGGCATCGCCGCCCTGGGCGCCCACGCCCGGAATCAGCAGCGGCAGGGTGGGCGCGATCTGCCGCACCCGCTCGATCTCGGCGGGATAGGTCGCGCCGACCACCACGCCCAGCTGCCCGTTGAGGTTCCACGGCCCCTGCGCCAGCCGGGCGACGTGCTCATACAGCAGGGGCTGGCCTTCCACCGAGGCCAGGCGCTGGTTCTGCAGGTCGTCGCCGCCCGGGTTGGAGGTGCGGCACAGGAGGAAGGCGCCGCGGTCCCCGTACTTCAGGTAGGGCTGCACCGAGTCGAAGCCCATGAAGGGCGACAGGGTCACCGCATCGGCGCCGTAGCGCTCGAACGCCTCACGGGCGTACTGCTCCGCCGTCGATCCGATGTCGCCGCGCTTGGCGTCCAGGATCACCGGCACATGGGGATGGTTGGCGCGCAGGTGCTCCATCAGCCGTTCGAGCTGGCCCTCGGCGCGGTGGGCGGCGAAATAGGCGATCTGCGGCTTGAAGGCGATCGCCAGGTCGCCGGTGGCGTCGGCGATGCGGGCGCAGAAGTCGAAGATGCGGCCCGGGTCACCCTGCATGCCGGCGGGAAAGCGGGAGGGCTCCGGGTCCAGGCCCACGCACAGCATCGAGCCGTGGCGCTGCTGCGCCGCCTGCAGTCGTTCCAGGAAGGTCATGAACCTCCATTCTAAGAGGGGCCCACCGCGGCCCTGCCTTCCCTGCCTTCCCTGCCTTCCCTGCCTTCCCTGCCTCCCTGTCACGCCAGCCGCTGCGATCGCCGTCGCGCCTCCAGCCTGGGCCTGGGCGCAGCCGGGCCGCGCGTGGCGCCCCCACGCCGCCAAGGCCTCCTATCATCGGCGGGACCATGAGTGCCCTGCCTCGCATCGACGACGAACTGGAACGGCGCCGCCTCGCACGGCTGCAGGCCCTTGCCGTGCTCGACACGGACCCGGAGCCGGTCTTCGACATCCTGGCCCGCATGGCCGCCGAGATCTGCGGAACCCCGATCGGGCTGGTGAGCCTGGTCGACGCCGAGCGCCAGTGGTTCAAGGCGGCCCAGGGCCTGGACGGCGTGCGCGAGACGCCGCGGGCCATCTCCTTCTGCCAGCACGCCATCCTCGACGACCAGGTGATGCAGGTGCCCGACGCCGAGCGCGACAGCCGCTTCGCCGGCACCCCGCTGGTCACCAGCGACCCGCACGTGCGCTTCTACGCGGGCGCACCCATCACCATGCCCACGGGCGAGCGCATCGGCACCCTGTGCGTCATCGACCGCCAGCCCGGCCGGCTGGATGCGAGGCAGGAAGCGGCGCTGCGCGACCTGGCGGCGGTCGTCCAGTGGGCCCTGCTGCAGCGCGAGCGCCAGCACCACCTGGAAGAGGCCGAGCGCGACCAGAAGACCGCCTATGCGCTGCTGTCCAGCATCGTGGAGAACCTGCCGTGCGGCCTGTCGGTGGTCGACGCCGAGCAGAACGTGATCGCCTGGAACCGCAGCTTCCAGACGCTGCTGGACCTGCCCGACATGCTGTTCCAGCGACCGCAGCCGCGCTTCGAGGACATCGTGCGCTTCAACGCCCACCGCGGCGAGTACGGCCGCGGCGACCCCGAGGACCATGTGCGCCGCATCCTGGCCCAGGGGCGCAGTCCGCAGTTGCGCCATGTCCAGCGCGAGCGCCCCGGCGGGGTGGTGCTGGACGTGCGTGCGGCGCCGCTGCCCGGCGGCGGCTTCGTGACCACCTATGTCGACGTCTCGCAGGCCACGCAGGCGGAGAAGGCGCTGCGCGAGAGCGAGGAGCGCCAGAAGCGGGCACTCGACGCCTCGCGGCTGGCGCTGTGGGATCTCGACGTCTCCAGCGGCAAGTTGTACCTGTCGGAGAACTGGGCCGAGATGCTCGGGGGACCACGCGCACCCACGGAGATCACCCTGGCCGAGCTGCTGGCGCGGGTGCCCTCGGAAGACCAGGGGCAGCTGCATGCCACCCTGCTGGCCGTGTTCCGGGGCGACACCGACCGCTACATGGTGGAACACCGGGTGCGCCGCCATGACGGCACCCTGATCTGGGTGCACAGCGAGGGCCGGGTCACCAAGCGCGACGGCCTGGGCCAGGCGGTGCATGCCACCGGCACCAACCAGGACATCACCGCGCGCAAGGCGGCCGAAGCCGAGATCCTGCAGGCGCGCGAGGCGGCCGAATCGGCCAACCGGGCCAAGAGCGACTTCCTCGACAACGTCAGCCACGAGATCCGCACCCCGCTCAACGGCGTGCTGGGCCTGACCCGACTGTTGCTGGCCGAAAACCTGACGCCACAGCAGCGCAAGTACGTGGAACTGGCCGATGCCAGCGCCGCCTCGCTCCTGGAGCTGATCAACGACCTGCTGGACCTGGGCAAGATCGAGTCCGGTCGCATGGAGCTGGAGGACGCGCCCTTCCGCCTCGACGAGATGCTGCAGCAGCTCGGCGAGCTGTACCGGCTGCGGGCTCAGGAAAAAGGCCTGCGCTTCGAACTGGAGGTGGCGCCCGACGTGCCGACCACGGTGTCGGGCGACGCCACGCGGCTGCGCCAGATCCTCAACAACCTGTTGTCCAATGCGGCGAAGTTCACGCCAGCCGGCGAGTTCGGCCTGATCGTCGGCATGGCCCAGCGCAGCGCCGGGCTGCTGCGCTTCACCGTCTACGACACCGGCATCGGCATCCCGGTCGACGCCCAGGACCGCGTCTTCACCCGCTTCGCCCAGGCCGACCGCTCGACCAGCCGCAAGTACGGCGGCACCGGGCTGGGCCTGGCCATCGTCAAGCAGCTGTGCGAGCAGATGGGCGGCACCATCCTGCTGCAGAGCGAACCCGGCCGCGGCGCCTCGTTCCGCTGCGAGCTGCCGCTGCGGGGCGTGCGCGACGCCGAGCCGGCGCCGCCGCGGCCGCGCCCGGTGACCCACCAGGCCGGGCGCACCCATCCGATGCGCATCCTGGTGGCCGAGGACAACCCGACCAACCAGGTGGTGGTGCGCGGCCTGCTGGCACAGACCGGTTACCTCGACGTGACCATCGTCGACGACGGCCTCGAGGCGGTGGCCGCCGCCACCCGGGGCAACTACGACGCGGTGCTGATGGACTGCCGCATGCCGGTGCTGGACGGCTACGCCGCCACCCGGCGGCTGCGCAGCGAGGGCTACACCCGCCCCATCATCGCCCTGACCGCCAACGCGCAGGCCGGCGAGCGCGAACGCTGCCTGGCGCACGGCATGGACGACTACCTGGCCAAGCCGGTGGACGCTGCCCGGCTGGCGCAGGTGCTGGCGCAGTGGACCGGCGGTGAACCAGCGGACGTTGCCGCCTCGCCCGCGCCGGCGCCGGCGGCGCAACAGCCGCCCCGCCCCCCGACCGTACCGGCCACGGACGCAGCCGTCGCCGCGGACGCGTACCCGACCTTCGACCGCGCGCAGACGCTGGACCGCCTGGGCGGCGACGAGGAGCTGCTGGAGGTCGCGCTGGGATCCTTCCGCGAACACAGCCCCAAGGTGCTGGAGGCGGCGCGTGCCGCCCTGGCCGCGGCCGACGCGCCCGCCCTGCGGCGCCACCTGCACTCGCTGGCAGGTTCCTCCTCGATGGTGGGGGCCGAACCCCTGCGCCACCGGGCCAAGGGGTTGGAGGCCCAGGCCGAGGCCGGCGAACTGGCCGGCATGCCAGCGGCGCTGGACGAGCTGCAGGCGCTGCTGGAACGCTTCCTCGCCGAAGCCGGCGCCTGGTAGCGCAGCCCCTCGTCCCGCCCCTGCTGCAGCGCCCTGGCTGAGGTGCTGGACCATGCGCTTCAACTTGGATGTAGGACGGCTGCCCGTTTACTCGGCCGGTGCGGACGACGGGTCGGGTGTCTCCGGATAATCAGGCCGCTTCCACCGTCCGGCATGAACCCGTCCGCAGCGCAAGTCCAAGAGAAACCGCTCGACCAGCGTCTTCAACTGCTGATCGAGTCCGTCGTCGACTACGGCATCTTCGTCCTCGACCCCGAAGGCCACATCGTCTCCTGGAACGCGGGAGCCGAGCGGCTCAAGGGTTACCGGCGCGAAGAGATCGTCGGCCAGCACTTCTCCGTCTTCTACCCGGCCGAGCAGGTGGCGCGCGGCTGGCCGCAGGAGGAGCTGCGCCTGGCACGCCAGCGCGGCCGCTTCGAGGACGAAGGCTGGCGCCTGCGCAAGGACGGCAGCCGCTTCTGGGCCAACGTCATCATCACCGCCCTGTACGGGCCCGGCGGCGAGCTCGAGGGCTTCGCCAAGATCACGCGCGACCTCACCGAACGGCGCCGCCACGAGGAGGAGCTGCGCGTGAGCGAGCAGCGCTTCCGCCTGCTGGTCGACAGCGTGCGCGACTATGCGATCTTCATGCTCGATCCCGAAGGCATCGTGCAGAGCTGGAACGCCGGCGCGCAGGCGATCAAGGGCTATGCCGCCAGCGAGATCATCGGCCGGCACTTCCGCGCCTTCTACGCCCCACAGGACGCGGCCGCCGGCAAGCCCGAGGCCGAGCTGGCCCTGGCGCGCGCCAACGGCCGCGTGGAAGACGAGGGTTGGCGGGTGCGCAAGGATGGCACCCTGTTCTGGGCCAACGTGGTGGTGACCGCGGTGTACGGCCCGGCCGGTGACCTGCTGGGCTTCGCCAAGGTGACGCGCGACATGACCGAGCGGCGGCGGCTGGAGGAGCTCGAGCGCTCCAGCCGGCGCATGAACGAGTTCCTGGCCATGCTGGCCCACGAGCTGCGCAACCCGCTGGCGCCCATCCGCAACGCTGTCACCATCATGCAGCTGGAGACGCTGTCCAGCCCGGTGCTGCGCAACTGCCGCGACGTCATCGACCGCCAGCTGAGCCACGTGACGCGGCTGGTGGACGACCTGCTGGACGTCGGCCGGCTCACCACCGGCAAGATCAACCTGCGCAAGGAGCTGCTGCGGCTGGCCGACGTGGTGGCGCGCAGCACCGAGACGGCGCGCCCCATCATCGCGGCGCGCCGCCACACGCTGGAGATCCAGCAGCCGGCCGACCCGGTCTACGTGCACGGCGACTCGACCCGGCTGTCGCAGGTGCTGCAGAACCTGCTGGTGAATGCCGCCAAGTACACCCCCGAAGGCGGCCACATCCACCTGGCGGTGAGCGTGCAGGGCAGTTTCATCGACGTCGCCATCCGCGACAACGGCCGCGGCCTCGCGCCGGAGAACCTGGAGCGCATCTTCGAGCTGTTCATGCAGGCCGGCGGGGGATCCGCCACCCAGATCGACAGCGGCCTGGGCATCGGCCTCACGCTGGCACGCTCGCTGGTGGAGATGCACGGCGGCACCATCGAGGCCGCCAGCCCCGGCCTGGGCCAGGGCAGCACCTTCACCGTGCGCCTGCCGCTGGCGCAGGACGTCGCCGCCGCCGAGGAGCAAGCCGCCGCCGAACAGGCCGCCAGCGGCCTGCGCGTGATGGTGGTGGACGACAACCGCGACTCCGCCGACAGCGCCACCGACGTCCTGCGCCTGCTCGGCAACCAGGTGCAGTCGGCCTACGACGGCGAGTCCAGCCTGGAGGTGGCGCGCCGCTTCCGGCCGCAGATGATCCTGCTGGACCTGGCGATGCCGGGCATCGACGGCTACGAGTCGCGCAAGCGGCTGATCGCCGACGCCGGCATGCACGACGCCTATTTCGTGGCCATGACCGGCTTCGGCAACGAGGAGGACAAGAAGCGCACGCGCAGCGCCGGCTTCGACGCCCACCTGACCAAGCCGGTGGAGCTGGACGCGCTGATCACGCTTCTGAACGACGCGCGCACCCGCCCGGCGACGCCGCCGACGACGCCCCCCACGCGGGTCTGAAGCCACCCGGCGCCGAAAGCGGCGCACGCCACCCAGGCTGATCTGCTGCCCGGTGGACGTGGATCCGCTCGGCCCCGGGCGCCAGCTGCCGGCGACGCATGAC
>JAEZKX010000333.1 GCA_023436025.1 Pseudomonadota bacterium
GGCCGACGGCGAACGCGAGGCAGGTGGCGAGACGGCGCAGCGAGTCCATGGCCGCAGCCTAGGCCTGGCGCGGCAGGCGCGGCGTCGGCGGCGGCAAGACCTTGGGGTGCGCCGGCGTCCGACCCGGCGTGGCGCGTTCCGGAGGTCCACCTCCTGCGGGCAGGCGTCAGCCGCGCAGGCGCTCCCACAGGGCCAGCGTTGGGGCCGCCTGGTTCATGGTGTAGAAGTGCAGCGCCGGCGCGCCGCCTTCGCGCAGGCGGGCGCACAGCTCGCCCACCACGTCCAGCCCGAAGGCCTTGATGGATGCGCTGTCGTCACCAAAGCTCTGCAGCCGCAGGCGGATCCAGCGCGGCACTTCGGCGCCGCTGGCATCCGAGAAGCGCAGCAGCTGGCTCGAGTTGACGATGGGCATGATGCCCGGCACCACGGGGATGTCCAGGCCGAGCTTGCGCACCTCGTCGACGAAGCGGAAGTAGGCGTCGGCGTTGTAGAAGTACTGCGTGATGGCCGAATCGGCACCGGCGCGCACCTTGGCCGCGAAGGCCTGCAGGTCGGCCTGCGGCGATTTCGCCTGCGGATGCACTTCGGGATAGCAGGCCACCTCGATGCGGAAGGCATCGCCGGTCTCGGCACGGATGAACTCCACCAGGTCGCTGGCGTACTGGAACTCACCGCCCAGGCCGTAGCCGCTGGGCAGGTCGCCGCGCAGCGCCACCAGGCGGCGCACGCCCATCTGGCGCAGCGTGGCGAGCTGGTCGCGCACCTTGGCGCGGGTGGCGCCCACGCAGGAGAAGTGCGAGGCCGCGGCCACGCCCTCGGCCAGGATCTCGCCGACGGCGGCGAAGGTGCCGGCCTGGGTGGAACCGCCCGCGCCATAGGTCACGGAGCAGAACTCGGGCCGCATGGCGTAGAGCTGCTGGCGCACGGCGCGCAGCTTCTCCGTGCCTTCGGGGGTCTTGGGAGGAAAGAATTCGAGGCTGAAGGGAAGCATCAAGGGCTCCTCTGGGCATGAAGGAAGAACTCGCGGTTGCCGTCGCCGCCCGCGATGGGGCTGTCGTGCCAGCCGCGCACCGCCAGGCCCAGGGCCGTGGCGGCCGTGCGCAGGCGCTGCTCGACCACCGCGTAGGAGGCCGGGTCGCGCACCAGCCCGCCCTTGCCGATGGCGGCGGGCTGCAGCTCGAACTGCGGCTTGGCCAGCATCAGCAGGTGGCCGCCCGGGCGCAGCAGCGGCACCAGGGCCGGCAGCACCAGCGTGAGCGAGATGAACGACAGGTCGCCGGTCACCAGGTCGAAGTCACGGCCCGCCTGCTCCGCACGCAGTTCGCGGGCATTGCACTTCTCGATGGCGCGCACCCGCGGGTCGTTGCGCAGCGACGCGTGCAGCTGGCCGTGGCCGACGTCGACGCCGGTCACCCGGGCCGCGCCCTGCTGCAGCAGGCAGTCGGTGAAGCCGCCGGTGGACTGGCCCACGTCGAGGCAGGTCCAGCCGCGCACGTCCAGGCCGGTCGCGCGCAGCGCGCCCTCGAGCTTGAGGCCGCCGCGCGAGACGTAGCGCGACTCCGCCGCGTCGAGCAGCTGCAGCTGCGCCGCCGGCGGCAATTCGTCGCCGTTCTTGGCCACGCGCTTCCAGGCCGCGCCGTCGAACCACTGGACACCGGCGGCGATCAGGCGCTGGGCCTGCGAGCGCGACGCGGCCAGGCCGCGTTCGACGAGAAGCTGGTCCGCACGCATGACGATGACCCGCTGCGCCACGGCGGCGGAGGGCGAGGCCACCCGCCTTCCGCCGTCCGCCGCGTCAGTAGCGGTAGGTGTCGGGCTTGTACGGGCCGTTCTTGTCGACGCCGATGTACGCAGCCTGCTCGTCGGTGAGCACGGTCAGCTGGGCACCCAGCTTGGACAGCTGCAGGCGCGCCACCTTCTCGTCAAGGTGCTTGGGCAGCACGTAGACCTTGCCGGGCTCGTAGGCATCGGGCTTGGTGAACAGCTCGATCTGGGCGATGGTCTGGTTGGCAAAGGAGGACGACATCACGTAGCTGGGATGGCCCGTGCCGCAGCCCAGGTTGACCAGGCGCCCCTTGGCCAGCAGGATGATGCGCTTGCCGTCGGGGAAGATCACGTGGTCGACCTGCGGCTTGATCTCTTCCCACTGGTACTTCTCGAGCGACGCGACGTCGATCTCGTTGTCGAAGTGGCCGATGTTGCAGACGATCGCCTGGTCCTTCATGGCGGCCATGTGCTCGTGGCGGATCACGTCCTTGTTGCCGGTGGTCGTCACGAAGATGTCGGCCTTGTCGGCGGCGTATTCCATGGTCACCACGCGGTAGCCTTCCATGGCCGCCTGCAGCGCGTTGATGGGGTCGATCTCGGTGACCCAGACCTGCGCCGACAGCGCGCGCAGCGCCTGGGCGGAGCCCTTGCCGACGTCGCCGTAGCCGGCCACCACCGCGACCTTGCCGGCGATCATGACGTCCGTGGCGCGCTTGATGCCGTCGACCAGCGACTCGCGGCAGCCGTACAGGTTGTCGAACTTGCTCTTGGTGACCGAGTCGTGGACGTTGATCGCGCGGAACTTCAGCAGGCCCTTCTTCGACATGTCCTGCAGGCGGTGCACGCCGGTGGTGGTCTCTTCGGTCACGCCGATGATCTGCGCGGCCTTGCGGCTGTACCAGGTCGGGTCTTCCTTCAGCTTGGCGCGGATGGCCGCGTGCAGGATGCGCTCTTCCTCGGACGAGTGCGTGTCGATCAGCGACAGGTCCTTCTCGCAGCGCTGGCCCAGGTGCATCAGCAGCGTGGCGTCGCCGCCGTCGTCCAGGATCATGTTGGGGCCTTCGCCCTCGCTGCCCTTGGGGCCGAAGTCGAAGATGCGATGGGTGTAGTCCCAGTACTCCTCCAGCGACTCGCCCTTCTTGGCGAACACCGGCGTGCCGCCGGCGGCGATGGCGGCGGCGGCGTGGTCCTGGGTGGAGAAGATGTTGCACGAGGCCCAGCGCACCTGCGCGCCCAGCGCCTGCAGCGTCTCGATCAGCACGGCCGTCTGGATGGTCATGTGCAGCGAGCCGGTGATGCGCGCGCCCTTGAGCGGCTGGCTCTTGGCGTATTCCTCGCGGATGGCCATCAGGCCGGGCATCTCGGTCTCGGCGATGCGGATTTCCTTGCGGCCCCAGTCGGCCAGCGAGATGTCGGTGATGGCGCAGTCGGCCGGCGCGGCGGGCTTGAGAACGGCGTTCATGAAGGCTCCAGAAACGTGAGGTGGATGTCAGCCACTCCGTCCTGGATGGGTCTCACCGCACGACAAGAGTGGGTGAGCGTCGTTGCATGATGTTCCGAGCCTCGCATCCGGTGGTGGACGCTGCAACGCTCCTCGGTTGCCCTGAGTATAAGCGGCGCCCTCGCCGGGCGCCGCCTGTCCTCACGAACGGCCGGCGCCGCGGTGGTGGGTGTCGGCCGCGTCCGGGCCCGCGCCCATCCGCTGGAACCAGGTGGCCACCAGGCCGCCCGAGATGTTGTGCCACACGCTGAAGATGGCGCTGGGCACCGCCGCCAGCGGCGAGAAATGGGCGGCTGCCAGGGCCGCGCCCAGGCCGGAGTTCTGCATCCCGATCTCGATGGCCAGCGTCTTGCGCTTGGCCAGGCTGCGGCCGGTGAGCTTGCCCAGCCAGTAGCCCAGCAGCAGGCCCAGGCCGTTGTGCAGCACCACCACGGCGAAGATGAGGAGCCCGCTCTCGGCGATCTTCGGCTGGTTGGCCGCCACCACGGCGGCGACGATGGCGACGATGGCCAGCACGGACACCAGCGGCAGCACGCCCACGGCCAGCTTCACCTTGTCGCCCAGCAGCGACTGCGCCACCACGCCCAGGGCGATGGGCACCACCACCACCTGCACGATGGACCAGAACATCGCCGTCGCGCTGACGTCCAGCCACTGGCTGGCCAGCAGGTAGATCAGGGCCGGCGTCACCAGCGGCGCCAGCAGCGTGGTCACCGCCGTGATGGCCACCGACAGGGCGACGTCGCCGCGCGCCAGGAAGGTCATGACGTTGGAGGCCGTGCCGCCGGGACAGCAACCCACCAGGATCACGCCGACCGCGATCTCCGGCGGCAGCCGCAGCGCCTGGCACAGCAGCCAGGCCAGGCCCGGCATGATGATGAACTGGCCCAGGACGCCGATCAGCACGTCCACAGGACGCCGCACGACCTCCTTGAAGTCGGACTTGGACAGGGTCAGGCCCATGCCGAACATGACGATGCCCAGCAGCACCGTGATCCAGGGCGCGATCCAGCGGAAGGCGGCGGGGGCGAAGAAGGCGAGCACTGCGAACAGCAGCACCCAGGCGGCAAAGGTCTTGCCGACGAACTGGCTCAGGCGGACGAGGGCCTGCATGGCGAAATCCTGCAAAGTGGCGAAACGGCGATGAGCCGGCGCCCCGTGCGGGCCGGGGGTCTCTCGGCGGGCGGACGTCGGGCAGGCGGTGCCTGGTGGGCAGCAACCTAGGGTTTACCCTGATTGTAGACTGCACCACCTTGGGGCGCCGGCGCGGGTCTTTTCAGGTCGTCGACGCCGGCGCCGCCGCGAACCGAGACAGAACCGCTACAAACAGCCATGGCCTCCGCCCCCACCCCACCCATCGAGCCCATGCTCGCCAAGACCGCCGACGCCCTGCCCACGGGCGATGGCTTCCTGTTCGAACCCAAATGGGACGGCTTCCGCGCCCTGGTCTTCCGCGGCAACGAACAGACCTACCTGCAAAGCCGCGACCTGCGGCCGCTCAACCGCTACTTCCCCGAACTTGAGAAGGCGCTGCACGATGCGCTGCCCAAGGGCTGCGTGCTGGACGGCGAGATCGTCGTCGCCGGCCCGCGCGGGCTGGACTTCGACGCCCTGCAGCAGCGCATCCACCCCGCGGCCTCCCGCATCGCGCGGCTGGCCAAGGAGACGCCGGCGGCCTTTGTCGCCTTCGACCTGCTGGCCGCCGGCGGCAAATCCACCATGGAATTGCCCCAGGGCGAACGGCGCGTCCGGCTGGAGCGGTTGCTGATGAAGGCCCGGCCGCCGCTGCACCTGACACCGGTGACGCGCGACCGCGCGCAGGCCGAGCAGTGGTTGCAGCAGTTCGAAGGCGCCGGCCTGGACGGCGTCGTCGCCAAGCTGGAATCCGCGCCCTACCAGCCCGGCAAGCGCGCCATGTTCAAGATCAAGCACGTGCGCAGCGCCGACTGCGTGGTGGCGGGCTTCCGCTGGTACAAGGACCGCGACGACGCGGTGGGCTCGCTGCTGCTCGGTCTCTACGACGATGCCGGCGTGCTGCACCACGTGGGCGTGACCTCTTCCTTCACCATGGCCCGGCGCGAGGAGCTGGCACGGGAACTGGAACCACTGCGCGCGAAGTTGGGGGACCACCCGTGGCGTGACTGGGCCGGGGCCGAGGTCGGCGATGCGCAGCGCATGCCCGGCGCCCAGAGCCGCTGGAGCGGCGGCAAGGACCTCAGCTGGGAGCCGCTGCGGCCGGAGCGCGTGGTGGAAGTGAAGTACGACCACCTGCAGGGCCAGCGCTTCCGCCATGCCGCGGTATTCCTGCGCTGGCGGCCCGACAAGCCGCCGGCGGACTGCCGCTACGACCAGCTGGAGGTGACGACGCCGTTCGAGCTGGCCAAGGTGTTCGGGGCCTGATCACCACGGTGTCGAGCGCCCGCCCGCGCAACACTTGCCGCGGATGGACGCGCCGCCGAAGCCGGCCCCGCCACGGACCCTTCAGGCCTCTTCGTTCGGCACGCGCGCCAGGAGGTCGGTGACGCCGACGTCGACGCCGGCCTGCGACAGCAGCGTGCTCGCCTGTCCGCGGTGGTGCGTCTGGTGGTTGAAGAAGTGCTGCACCAGCGCGGCGAAGTTCCGGCGCGATGTGACGCCGGCCGTGCTGGTGTGGGTGAAGTCGCCGGCCAGCCGCTCGGGCGTGAGCTCCGCGGCCCAGGCGACGATCAAATCGTCGAGCCGGTCGCGCTGCAGGCGCAGGGTGCCGAGGTCGTGCGCCATGGGCTGGCGCAGCGAAGTCGGGGTGGGCTCGCTCGCCAGGGGCGCCAGCGCGACGAAGCCACCCTGGTGGCGCGCAAAGCGCTGCAGCCAGATCGTGTCGGCCACGACGAGGTGGTTCAGCGTGCCGAGCAGCGAGCCGAAGAAGGCGCCCCGCTCGCGCGCCACTTCCGCGGGCGCGAGCCTGCCCGCGGCGTCGTACAACTGCCGGTTCATCCAGCGGTTGTAGTCGGCCATGAGGACGGCGATCTGCGGTGTCATCGGCGGAAGCACCCGATGGCGTGGTCGTCCACGATGCCCACTGCCTGCATCCAGGCATAGACGATCACCGGCCCGACGAACTTGAAGCCGCGGCGCTTGAGTTCCTTCGAGATCTCCTCCGACTTCGGCGTGCTGGCCGGCAGGCTGCGGCCGTCGCCCTTGATCACCTGGCCGCCGGTGAAGGACCAGCAGAAGTCGGCGAAGTCCTCGCCGCGCCTTTGCATGTCCAGGTAGATCTTCGCCGCGGCGATGGTTGCCTCGATCTTGGCGCGCGAGCGGATGATGCCCGGGTCCTGCAGCAGCTTCTCGACCTTCGCCGGCGTGAAGCGCGCCACCTTGGCGGGCTCGAAACCGGCGAAGGCCGCGCGGAAGGCTTCGCGCTTGTGCAGGATGGTGCGCCACGAAAGCCCCGCCTGGAAGCCCTCGAGCACCAGCATCTCCCACAGCATGCGCGAATCGCGCTGCGGCACGCCCCATTCCTCGTCGTGGTAGCGGGCCATCAGGGCGTCGTCGCCCTCGGCCCAGGCGCAGCGACGGGCGGCGGCTTCGGCTTGCATGGCGGGAGCTGGATGCGTCATGGAATGGCCGGTTTCACATCGCGCGCGCCATCACCTGCTTCCCGCCCGGCGGCTGACACAGGCGGCATGGACCTCGCCTGCGTCGGCGCTGGCACTCACCCACGCGAAGGCGTTGCGCAACTCGGACGGATCGACATGTGCGGGCATCCCGGCATTGTCGTTCACCCGTGCATGCGGCGACCGCACCGGCCGTCGGCGTTCGGACAGCCAGCTGCCCAGAGGCCTTTCAGACGTAGCAGGGCCCTTCGATCAGCGGATGCTCGTCGATGAACCTTGTGTCGATCTTCAGGCCGATGCCCACGCCTTCGTGCGGTCGCACGCAGCCCTGGTCATCCAGCTGGTAGGGCGCCTTGTCGGCCAGCGCGTCGCGGAAGGGGTTCAGCGCCGTGACGTCGCCTTCGAAGTAGCCGGGGTTGTCCACCGCGCAGAGGAACTGGATGGTGGTCGCCATGTTGATGGCCGTGGCCGAGGTGTGCGGGTTGACCGTGAGCTTCTGCGCGCTGGCCATGGCGGCGATGCGCATGGACTCGGTGACGCCGCCGGTCTTCGACAGGTCGGGCTGCACGAACTGCACGTGCCCATCCTCCAGCAGCGTGGCGAATTCGTAGCGGGTGTAGTGGTTCTCGCCGGCCGCCAGCGGAACGCGGCCCAGCGTGGAGGCGACCGCGTAGGCGCGGCGATCCTGCGGCGGGAAGGGTTCTTCGAGCCAGCCGACGGCGCACTCCTCGAAGGCCGGCATCACGCGGCGCACGTCGTCCAGCGTGTAGGCGGTGTTGGCGTCGGTGAGGATGTCGATAGCGTCGCCGACGGCCTGGCGCACCGCGCGCACCCGGGCGATGTCGCGCGCCGGCGTGTCCCCCATGCGCAGCTTCAGCGCCCGGTAACCCTCGGCGACGTAGCGCTGCGCTTCCTCCGCCAGCGAAGCGGGCTCCTGCCATCCCAGCGCAATGCCGCCGGCGTAGGCCTTGATCGGCTTGGCCGCGCCGCCCAGCAACTGGTAAAGCGGCAGCCCGCTTGCCTGGCAGCGGATGTCCCACAGCGCCATGTCGATGCCGCTGAGGGCCAGCGCCGCCGCCGCGCCCATGCCGTGGCTGGCCAACTGCATCTTGTAGACGCGGGCCCAGACGCCGGAGACGTCGTGCGCGTCGAAGCCCAGCACCAGCTCGCGCATGGTGGTATCGATCAGCTTGGCGACCGCCCCCGGGCAGCGGCCATGGTGCGCTTCGCCCCAACCCACGTGGCCTTCGTCGGTCTCGACCCGCACCAGCACGGAGTCGCGCTTGACGCTGCGGCCTATGCCCAGGCGCACCGACTTGTCGGCGGGGACGGGAAAGGAGATGGGGACGGCTCGAAGATCGGCGATGCGCATGGTGGGGACCGGGTGGGGTTATCGGAAGACTTGGGGGTTGACCACGTTCGCGGGGCGCTCGCCCCGCAGCAGCGCCAGCAGGGTCGCGATGGCGCCTTCGCTCATCGCCCGCATGCTGGTGTCGGTGATGCCGGCGACGTGCGGCGTCAGCAGCAGGTTGGGGGCGTCGAACACCGCCTCGCTGCCGGTGAGGGGCTGCTTGTCGTGCACGTCCAGCGCGGCCCCGCCGAGGCGGCCCGCGCGCAAGGCGGCGAGCACGGCCGCCGTGTCGATGACCGGCCCGCGCGAGACGTTCACCAGCACCGCGTGCCGCTTCATGCCGGCCAGGGTCGCCGCGTCGACGAGTCCGCGGGTCTGGTCATTGAGCGGACAGGACAGCACCACGGCGTCGGCCTCGGCGAACAAGCGGTCCTTGCCGGCCGCTTCGACACCGGGCGGCAGGCTGCCGGGGCGGCGCGTCAGGCCGAGGACGCGCATGCCCATGCTCGACGCGATCGCCGCCAGCCGGCTGCCGATGGCACCCACGCCGACGATGCCGATCGTGCTGCCGCCCAGCTCGGTACTGCCGTCCGCCAGCGGCCGGGCCTGCGCCCAGCCGTCGCTGCGCAGGCGGCCGTCGACGGCGGCCAGGCCACGCCGCAGGTGCAGCAAGGCGGCCAGGCAGTACTCCACCACCGCCTGCGTGTTGGAGCCGGGGAGGTTGGCGACGGGAATGCCCCTGGCCGTCGCGGCCTCCACCGGGATCATGTCCAGCCCGACGCCATGCCGCACGACCGCGCGCAGACGCGGGGCGTTGTCGAAGATCGTCGGCGGCAATTGCGCGCGCACGACGAGGCCTTCGGCGTCGGCGACCAGCCGCGCGAGCGTGGCAGCGCTGGTGTCGGGGGCGATGACGAGGTCGCAATGCCCGGCCAGCACCGGCTGCAGCGCCGGGTGGACGGGGTTGGTCAACAGGACGCGCGGCTTAGGGTTCAAGAAAAGGTTCTCCGCGTTGCACAGGATTGGACAGCAGGCCGAAGCCTTCGACGGCGACGTGGACCGTGGTGCCCGGTTGCAGCCAGGCCGGGGGCTGGTGCATGGCCGCCACCCCGGCAGGCGTGCCCGTCGCGATCACGTCGCCGGGTTCGAGCGGCATGCGGTGCGAGATGTACGAGATCAGTTCGGCGATGCGAAACAACATGGTGCCGCTCGTTCCATCCTGCAGCACGCGGCCGTCGATGTCGAGGCGGATGCGAAGCGCATAAGGATCCGGCACTTCGTCCGGCGTGGCGATCCACGGCCCGAGGGGCGACGAAGCCGGCAGGTTCTTGCCGCGCACGAAGTTGCCGCCGTCGGCTTTGACCAGGTCGCTGCCGCTCACATCGTTGTGCGCCGTGTAGCCCGCCACGTGGCGCATGGCCAGCTCCGGCGCCACGCGCAAGGCGCGGCGGCCGATCACGACCGCCAGCTCCGCCTCGTAGCCGACGTTGCCCACGTCCGGCGGGATGAGGATGGGCTGGCCAGGGCCCACGACCGTGCACCCGGAACGCACGAAGGTCACGGGCTCCTTCGGCGCCGCCATGCCCCGCTCGGCGAGCGCGTCGGTGAAGTTGAACGCCGCGCCGACGATCTTGCCGGGGCGCAGTGGCGCCAGCAGCCGCACCGAGGCCAACGGCCGCAGCGCAGCCGCGGGAATGGTGACGGTGGCGAGCCGGTCGGCCCAACGCGCCAGCCCCTGCTCCACCATCCCCAACACGGAAGGCGGGGCATCGCCCATCAGCGCGCCGAAGCCGGGATGCGAGAGATCGGCGACCTGCTCGCCGACGACGATGCCGGGCAGCGGCTCGCCGGCGGGCCCCGCGAAAGTGACGAAGCGCACGGTCAGCCGACGCGGTACTTGTCCAGCACCGAGCGGTCGATTTCGATGCCGAGGCCGGCGCCGGTGGGCACCTGAACCTTGCCACGCTGCTGCACGATGGGTTCGCGCGAGAGATGGTCGCGGAACGGGTTTTCGCACTGCTCGAACTCCAGCATGGGCGGCATGGGCCGGAAGCTCGGCGGCTGGTCCGGCAACGCGGCCAGGAAGTGGAGCGTCGCGGCCACGCCGATGGCGGAGCCCCAGGCATGCGGCACGCACTCGACGCCGTGCGTCAGGGCCAGCGCCGCGATCTTGCGGCATTCGCTGATGCCGCCGGCGGCGCAGACGTCCGGCTGGACGATGTCCATCGCCTTGCGCACCACCAGGTCGCGGAAGCCCCAGCGCGTGAAGGCGTTCTCGCCACCGGCCACCGCCATGTCCAGCGCCCGCGTCACCTCGACGTAGCCATCGACGTCCTCGGGGGAGATCGGCTCCTCGAACCACTCGATGTCCAGTTTCTCCAACTCGCGGCCGATGCGGATCGCCTGCGGCACGGTGAAGCAGTGGTTGGCGTCGACCATCAGGCGCACGCCGTCGCCGATGGCTTCGCGCACGGCCGCCACCCGGCGGATGTCCAGCTTCGGGTCCCCCAGGCCGATCTTCATCTTGATCGCCTGGAAGCCCTGCCCGGCGAACTCGCGCGCCTCCTCCACCGCTTCCTCGACCAGCCGGTCCATGTCGATGAAGTACAGGCCGGTCGCGTAGCAGGTCACCTCGGTTCGGTGCGCGCCGCCGATCAGCTTGTGGATTGGCTTGTTGCACGACTTGCCGATGACGTCCCACAGCGCGATGTCAATGCCCGAGAGCGCCGAGATCGCCATGCCGGTGCTGCCGTAGTCCTTGATGCGGTTGTAGAGGTCTTCCCAGATCACCTCCACGTCGAAGGCGTCGCGGCCGACGATGCGCGGGCCGAACTGGGTATCGATGAATGCCTTGGCCACGGCCGACGGGCCGTAGCACTCGCCCCAGCCGATGATGCCGTCGCTGGTCTCGATCTCCACGATGCAGGAGCCGCGCGTCTTGTACAGCCAGCCGCGCGACGAGGTGAAGGGGCGTTCCACGGGCGCGGCGACCACGTGGCAGGTGACTTTCTTGATGGTGGAGGTCATGGGGGTTCCGGGGGCTGCGACTGCTTCACTTCTTGTCGGCGACGAACACCTTCTTGCCGACTTCGTTGAGGGATTTCTGCACGTTGGCGATCTCGCGGCCAAGGGCGGCGCCGGTCAGGTCGTCGACCACCGCGCCCGCGGCCTCGGTCGGCTGGCGGAACTTCTGGCTCTGGATTGCCTTGCGGAAGATCTGCGTGAGCTTCTCGCGCACCGGAGCCGGGGTGTTGGCGGGCGCCACCAGGTAGGCCATCTGCACGAGGGGGCCGTAAGGGAACACGTCGTGGCCCTTTTCCTTGAACGTCGGCACGTCGGGCAGGTTCTTCAGGCGCTCGGAGGCGAAGACGCCGATCGGCTTGACCATCCCCGCATCGATCTGACCCTTGCTCTCCGACGGCTTGAGCACGGCGGCCGCGATCTGCTTGCCGGCGAGGTCGGCCACGACCTTGGAGCCGCCGGTATAGGGCACGGCGATGATGTCGGCGCCCGCGGCACGGCCGGTCATGACGGCGAAGATGTGGTTCAGGTTGTTGCTGCCCGGCGTGCCGATCGACACCTTGCCCGGGTTCTTCTTCACGTGGTCGATGAAGGTCTCGAGGTCCTTGCCGTAGGGCGCGTTCGCGGGAACCAGCAGCACCAGCGGATCCAGCGTCACGCGCGCGATCGGCGCGAACTGCTCATTCTTCAGCGGCGTCAAGCCCTGCGCGATCAGGGCCAGCGTGGAGCTCGTGCCCATGCCGATCGTGTACCCGTCGGGCTCGGCATTGGCAACGCGGGTCATCCCGATCGAGCCGGTGGCGCCGGGCACGTTCTCGACGATCACGCGCACGCC
Source organism: Pseudomonadota bacterium (assembly GCA_023436025.1). Lineage (GTDB taxonomy): Bacteria > Pseudomonadota > Gammaproteobacteria > Burkholderiales > Burkholderiaceae_C > Ramlibacter. Next base: position 12,069 of record JAEZKX010000333.1, read on the forward strand.
TTCCTCGGCCAGGATGGCCGACAACTGCCGCGCAGCGATGTCGTTCGACCCCCCGGCGTTCCAGGGCACGACCAGCCGGATCTCCTTGCTCGGGAAGTTGTCCTGGGCAGCGGCGGCGAGGCAGGTCGCGCTCAGCGCGACAGCGGCGATGCGGGTGATGAGGCTCTTGAAGGCCATGGGTTTTGTCTCCTGGTGGCTTGGAAATCGTTCTAGAGGCCAATGTTATAACAAAGAACATTGGGCAATTCCAGCGGATGATCCCGCCGTCGGGGGCCTGCTCAGGAAGGCGTGTTCGCTTGCCGCGCCTGCTGCTCGAGCAGCAGGGCAACGATGTCCGCGCGCGCGCTCTCGATGTCGGAGCGGATGCCTGCGGCGGCTTTCTCGCCGTCGCCCCGCGCCAAGGCGTCCAGCGTGGAGAGGTGGTGCTCGTAGCGCTTGAGCCCGGGGATGTACTGCGGCAGCCCCAGGCGCAGCGTCGGCGCGCAGCGCAGCCAGGCGTTCTCGATGATCTCTTCCACGATCGGCATGCGGCACATGTCGTAGATGCGGAAGTGGAACTGGTAGTGCGCCTCGAGATAGCGCGCGGTCTCCTGCTCCTGCACCCAGCGCTTCATGCCCACCAGTTGCTCCTCTACCGCGGCCAAGCCCTCCGGCGTGGCATGGGCGGCGGCGGCGGCCGCTGCCATCGGCTCCAGGTTGACGCGCACGGACATCAACTGGCCGAACTGGTCGGCATCCAGCAATGGCACGACCGCGGCGCCGCCAGGTCCGAGGCCGCCGCGCTCCAGCACCTTCTCGGCGATCAATCGGTTCACCGCGTCACGGACGGGCGTGAGGCTGATGCCCAGGTCGTCGGCCACCTGCCGGAGCACGACCCTCTCACCCGGCGCGAACTTGCCCGCCAGCAGCGCCGACTTCAGCGCCGCATACGCGCGGTCCCACAAGGTGCTGCGTTCGATCGTGTTCAGGCGAGGCAGGCTCATGCCCGCATTGTGGCGTGCGCGACTCATTGTGGCGTGCGCGACCATCTCCTTCCCGGCGTCTCGCCTTTCGGCCGCTCCCCTTCCGGCACGTGCTCCAGGTTGATTCGCACCCGATACCACAGCGACGAACTGCCGCGCATCTTGTCGACCAGCACGTCGGCCGGCTGCAGGTGCGCCGCCGCCTCGGGATGCTTCGCCTTCCAGGCCTCCGCGGCCCCGATCGCATCGGCTTCGCGCTCGGCGCGCGCCACCTCGATCAGCGGCTTCTTCGGCACGCGCTGCCCAGGCGTCTTGCCAACGGCCTTCTTCGCCGCGTTGGACGGCGGCGCGCGGCGCGGCTCGTCGGCGCCCTTGCGGTAGTGCGGCGGCCAGGGCGCATCGCCCTGTCCCTGCGCCTCGGCCAGCGCCAGCAGCGGCTCCAGTGACTGCGGATGGGCGTCGATCTGCGCGTGCGGATCGCCGATCCGGCGGAACCGTTCCGGCATGGTGAACACCGTGAAGTCCGCCGGATTGCACAGCGCCAGTTCGTCCCAGGTGACCGGCGCCGACACCCGGGCATCGGGCTTGGGCCGCACCGAGTAGGCCGAGGCGACCGTGCGGTCCTTGGCGTTCTGGTTGTAGTCGACGAACACGCCGTGCCGCTCCTCCTTCCACCACTTGCTGGTGGCGATGGACGGGGACCGGCGCTCGACCTCGCGCGCCAGCGCCAGCGCCGCGCCCCGCACCTCGTCGAAGCTCCAGCGCGGCTGGATGCGCACCAGCACGTGGATGCCGCGCGAGCCCGAGGTCTTGGGCCAGCCGACCAGGCCGAGGTCGTCCAGCGTGGCCTGCACCACCCGCGCCACTTCCACGACCTGCGGCCATTCGACTCCGGGCACGGGATCGAGGTCGACGCGCAGCTCGTCGGGATGGTCGAGGTCGTCCGCCCGCACCGGATGCGGATGCAGTTCCAGGCAGGCCAGGTTGGCCATCCACGCCAGGTCGGCCGGATGGCGCGGCACCACCTCCTCGGCCGTGCGGCCCGAGGGAAAGTGGATCTCGGCCACCTCCAGCCAATCGGGGCGCGCGGCCGGCGCCCGCTTCTGGAAGAAGAACGCGCCGTCGATGCCGCTGGGATAGCGCACCAGCACGCAGGGCCGCCCGCCCGCGCCGCGCAGGGCACCCTCGGCCACGGTCAGGTAATAGTTCACGAGGTCGAGCTTGGTCACGCGCGGCAGCAGCAGCTTGCCGGGGCTCGTGACCAGCACCTCGCGGCCGTCGATTCGCAGCGTGACGGCGGGCTTTGCCTGGGCCATGCGACCCAAAGTACACCGCCACGGCACAATACGGGGTCAGACGCGGTCGGCTCCCGGGCCCCGCCGTTTCCCTGCCGGAGCCTCCCTTGTCCGTTTCTCCCTTCGGCGCCGAAGTGCGGCGCCGCCGCACCTTCGCCATCATTTCCCACCCCGACGCGGGCAAGACCACGCTGACGGAAAAGCTGCTGCTGTTCTCCGGCGCCATCCAGATCGCCGGCGCGGTCAAGGGCCGCAAGGCCTCGCGCCATGCCACCAGCGACTGGATGGAAATCGAGAAGCAGCGCGGCATCTCGGTGGCCAGCTCGGTCATGCAGATGCTCTACCGCGACCACGTGGTCAACCTGCTCGACACGCCCGGCCACAAGGACTTCTCGGAAGACACCTACCGCGTGCTGACCGCGGTGGACGCCGCCCTGATGGTGATCGACGCGGCCAACGGCGTGGAAGCGCAGACGCGGCGCCTGATCGAGGTCTGCCGCCAGCGCGACACGCCCATCATCACCTTCGTCAACAAGATGGACCGCGAGGTGCGCGAGCCGCTGGACATCCTCGACGAGGTGGAGCGCGAGCTGGGCATGCCCTGCGTTCCCATGACCTGGCCGGTCGGCAAGGGCAAGAGCTTCGGCGGCATCATGAACCTGCGCACGCAGGCGATGACCGTGTTCGAGTCGGGCAGCGAGAAGCGACCGCAGGACCTGGACAACGTGCCGCTGGCGGACACGGCGGAACTGCGCCGCCGCTTCGGTGCCGAGTACGACGCAGCCGCCGAGAGCATGGAGCTGGCCGCCGGCGCCTCGCCCGAATGGAACCATGCGGCTTTCCTCGCCGCCAAGCAGACGCCCGTGTTCTTCGGCTCGGCCGTCAACAACTTCGGCGTGATGGAGGTGCTGGACGCGCTGGTCGACCTGGCGCCGCCGCCGCAGCCGCGCAAGAGCGTCGCCATCGTCAACCGGCAGCCGGCCGAGCGCATCATCGCCCCGGACGATCCGGCCTTCTCGGGCGTGGTGTTCAAGGTGCAGGCCAACATGGACCCTTCGCACCGCGACCGCATCGCCTTCGTGCGCCAGGCCTCGGGCAAGTACACGCCGGGCATGAAGCTGAAGGTGCAGCGCACCGGCAAGGAGCTGCGGCCGACCTCGGTGGTCACCTTCCTGTCGCAGCGGCGCGAGGCGGTCGACGAGGCCTACGCCGGCGACATCATCGGCTTCACCACGCATGGCGGCGTGCAGCTGGGCGACACCATCACCGACGGTTCGGTGAACCTGCAGTACACCGGCCTGCCCTTCTTCGCGCCCGAGCTGTTCCAGGTCGTGGTGCTGAAGAACCCGCTGCGCACCAAGCAGCTGCAGCAGGGCCTGGCCCAGCTCGGCGAGGAAGGCGCGATCCAGGTGTTCCGCCCCGAGATCGGCGGACCGATGCTGCTGGGCGCGGTCGGCCAGCTGCAGTTCGAGGTGGTGCAGCACCGCCTGCGCACCGAGTACGACTGCGACGTGCGGCTGGAAAGCTGTCCCTACACCGGCGCGCGCTGGATCACGGCCGACACGCCGGCCGAGCTGAAGGCCTTCACGGAAGCCTATCCCCAGCGCCTGGCGCTGGACGCCGCCAATGCGCTGGCCTTCCTCTGCACCTCGCCGTACGACGTGCGGCTGGCGCAGGAGCGCTTCCCCAAGATCCATTTCCACCTGCTGCGCGAGCACGCCGGCCTGGCGCTGCAGAACGCGGGCTGACCCCAGGCGGGGCCGCTGAGCCAATAATGGCGCTGTCGCCGCTGCCGGAGCCCACCATGTCCAAGCCGCCTGCCTTGCGCCTTGCCGCCGCTGCCCTGGCAGCCGTTTTCCTGCTGGCCGCCTGCGGCGGAGGGGGTGGCGGCGGTGACGATTCGGGCGGGTCCGGCGGCACCGGCTTCCTCGGCCCCAACCTCCAGGCGGAGCCGCTGCGCGCGACCGAGCCGCTGGGGCCCTCCTCGCAGTTCGCCAACATCTGCACCACCGACAGCCAGAAGGCTTTCGTGCGCGCCTACCTGGACGAGGTCTACCTCTGGTACGACGAGATCCCCAAGGTGGACCCCACGGCCTACACCAGCGTGCGCGACTACTTCGACGCGCTGCTGGTGAAGGACAAGGACCGCTTCAGCGCGGTGATTTCCACCGGGGCGGCCGACCAGGCGCAGGGCCCGCCGCCCGCGGGCACCAGCAGCGTGCCCATCGCGCGGGTCGACACGGTGGCCGGCGGCCGCCGCGTGGGCTACATCCGCTTCGACGACCATGACCAGGGCGCGCAGGATGCGCTGATCACCGCCTTCCGCCAATTGCGCGACGGCGGCGCCCAGGACCTGGTGCTCGACCTGCGCCTGAACTCCGGCGGTTTCCTCTACATCGCCCAGGCCGCGGCGTCGATGCTCGCCGGCCCGGGCGACGCCGGCAAGGTGTTCGAGCGCCTGCGCTACAACGACAAGCGCGCCGCCGCCTCCGCCGCCAACACCTTCTTCTTTTCCACCACCGTGACGGTCGCCGAAACACGCTACCCCCGCGGCACGGCCCTGCCCCAGCTCGACCTGCCGCGCGTCTACATCCTCACCTCCGGCCTGACCTGTTCGGCCAGCGAGTCCATCATCAACAGCCTGCGCGGCATCGACCGCGAGGTGGTGCTGGTGGGCGACACCACCTGCGGCAAGCCCTACGGCTTCCACCGCCGCGACAACTGCGGCCTGGCCTACTTCCCGATCGAATTCGCGGGCACCAACGACAAGGGCTTCGGCGACTACGCCAGCGGCTTCGCGCCCACCTGCCAGGTGGCGGACGACGCCAGCGCCCCCGCCGGCAGCGCGACCGATCCGCTGTACAACGCCGCACTGACCCACCTCACCACCGGCGCCTGCCCCGCGGGCAGCCCCACCGCGCAGGCGTCGGCCCTCCCGCGGCTGGGCGGCAGCGCCCGGATGGCGCCGCAGCGTCCGTTCACTGGCCGCCTGCTCGGATCCCCGTCTTGACCGCAGCGGCAGCAAGCATGCGGCCACTCGCGGGCTGGCCGGCAGATGAGCGCGCAAGCATCGTGGGGGTGCTGACCGACATCGACGACACGCTGACGACCGAAGGCGCCGTCACGCCCGACGTGCTGGCGGCGCTGGACGCGCTGGCGCGCGCGGGACTGCACGTGATGCCCATCACCGGGCGCCCCGTGGGCTGGAGCGAGCCCTTCGCCCAGCGCTGGCCGGTCGATGCCATCGTGGCCGAGAACGGCGCGGTGGCGCTGACGCGCGGCGGCACGGGCGGCCTGCGCAAGCTCTACATCCAGGACGCGGCGCTGCGCGCGGCCAACTACGAACGCATGCAGCAGGTGGCGCGCCGCATCGTCGCCGAGGTGCCGGGCGCCGCGCTCTCGCGCGACAGCGACGGCCGCGAGACCGACATCGCCATCGACCACAGCGAGTTCACCCAGCTGCCGCAGGCGGCCATCGACCGGGTGGTGGCCCTGATGCGTTCCGAGGGCATGAACGCCACGGTCAGCTCCATCCACGTCAACGGCTGGTACGGCGACCACAACAAGCTGGCCGGCGCGCGTTGGGCGCTGCGCACGCTGCTTGGCCGCGACCTCGACGCCGAGATCGACCGCTGGGTCTACATCGGCGACTCCACCAACGACGTGCTGATGTTCGAGCGCTTCCCGCACAGCGTCGGCGTGGCCAACATCCGCCGCTTCGAGGCGCAACTCGCGCACAAGCCACGCTACATCACCGCCGGCGAGCGCGGCGCCGGCTTCGCCGAAGTCGCCGCGGCGATCCTGGCGGCGCGCGGCATGTCCCGCTAGGGTGTGCCCGCGCAGCGGGCGCGCCGGCTCCACGGCCGCCCATGCCACGCAAGCCGCGTCGGAAGCGGGCGTCGGACACAGCCGACGCCGCCGGGGCCTTACTTGGCCAGCCCCAGCTTCTCGACCAGGGCTTTCTCCGAGCGGAAGGTTTCCTGCGCGAACTGGGTGTAGCGGGCCGAATCCATGTAGATCGGCACCATGTCGTAGCGATGCAGGGCCTGCACGTAGCTGGGATCTTCCATGGCGCGCTTGAAGGCGTCGTGCAGCTTCTTCACCACGTCGGGCGGCGTGTCGCGCGGCGCGCCGATGCCGAAGGGCGAGTTCTGCACCACGTCCAGCCCCAGCTCCTTGAGCGTGGGCGCGTCGGGGAACTGCTCCAGCCGCTTCTCGCCCCAGGTGTTGAGCACGCGCAGCTTGCCCGCCTTGACCAGCGGGGCGAAGCCGGTGGAATCGGCTGCCGCCATGATGTGGCCCCCGGTGATGGCCTGCGCCAGCTCGGCGCTGCCCTTGAAGGGCACATGGTTCAGCTGGATGCCGAGCTTCTGCGCGACCAGCTCGGTGGTCAGGTGGGGGCTGGTCAGGGTCCCGGTGGAACCGTAGCTCAGCTTGCCGGGGTTGGCCTTGGCATAGGCCACGAAGTCGTTCCAGCTCTTGATGGGGCTGTCGGCCGGCACCACGATGCCGAAGGCATAGCCGGTGACGTTGATGACGTAGCTGATGTCCTTGACCGGATCCCAGGCGATCTTGGTCGTGTAGGGCAGGCGGAACACGCCCAGCGGAATCTGCGCCAGGGTGTAGCCGTCGGCCGGCGCGGTTTGCAGCTGCTGCGCCGGCAGCGTGCCGCCGGCGCCGGGCTTGTTCTCCACCACGATGGTTTGCCCGAGGATCTTGCCGGCGTTATCCGCCAGCTGCCGCATGGTGATGTCGGTCGGACCGCCGGCCGGAAAGGCGATCACCAGCCGGATCGGCTTGGTGGGGAAGGTCTGGGCTTGCGCGCCCAGGCTGGCGGCAGCCACGGTGGCGGCGGCGAGCTGGACGAGGTGGCGACGGCGCATCGGGTCTCCTGAAGGGGCTGCGGGGAAGGGACGCACCATTGAAGCGCGCGCCCTTGCCCCCAGCAATCAGGAATCGCCCGGGGGGGCGTAACCTGGGCGACAGGATCCTCAGGGGGGCCGCCGGTCGCGCACCGGGGCCTCCAGGCCTGGGGCGTCACCGCGCCACCGCAAGGCCTGGTGCGCGGCGTCAGTAGCGCAGCTGTCCCTGCCCGTCGATGATCGCCAGTTCCACGTACGAGGAGCCGTTGTGCGACTGGGGCGAATACTGCGCCTTGAAGCTGCCGAAGGCGATCTCGCCGGAAGCCTGCATGGCCTGGATGAAAGCTTCGGTCGACAGGTTCTTGCCGGCACGCCGCAAGCCCTCCACCAGCAGGTTGGCATGCACCCAGCCCTCCAGCTGGCTGGGCGTCGGCTTGGCCTCGGGCATCTGCGCGGCCATGGCCCGCACGAATTCCCTCACCACCGGCACCGAGGTGTTGCGCAGCGAAGGCATGATCTGGGCGAGGATGATGCCGCGCGCATCCGGCCCCAGCTCCTTGTTCAACAGGTCCACGCTGGCGATGGAAAAACCGTAGTAGCTCGGGCGGCTGCCCTGCATGTTCATCGCCTTGACGAAGCCCGGGAAGGTCGTGCCGGCCGTGCCCATGATCACCGCCTGCGGCTGCGCCGCCCCGGCCTGCCGGGCGGCAGCCTCGAAGTCGGGCTGCCTGGGGTCGACCTTCACTTCCGCGGCCAGCGTCATCTGCTCCAGGGCGGCGGCCTGCCGCACTTCCTGCAGCAGCGCCTTGCCCAGGGCGTCGTCCTGGTAGAAGGCCACCACGCGCGCGATCCCCACGTTCTTGAGCTGCGACACGATGCGGCGTGCCTCGTTGGCATAGCTCGCGCGAACATGGAACATGTAGCGGTTGTGCGCGCGCAGCGAGGTTGCGCCCGTCACCGGCCCGAAAGCGACCGTGCGGGTGGACTCCAGCAGGGGCAGGATGGCAGCCACCTGGGCGGTACCGGTGTTGTTGTAGATGATGAAGGCCTTGTCGTCCTCGATCAGCTTGCGGGTGTTCTCCACCGCGCGCTTGACGTCGAAGCCGTCGTCGAGCGCGGTGTAGACGATCTTGCGACCGTTCACCCCGCCCTGCCGGTTGACCGCGTCGAAGTAGAGCTGCGAGCCCACCACGTATTCCTTGGTCTGCGATCCGAGCGGGCCGCTGAGGACTGCCGATGTTCCGATCCGGACCTCCGTCGGCGACACGCCGGCGTCGCCCGACCAGCCCAGGACCGGGGCCGTCGCCAGGAGCACAGCGATCAGCTTCTTCATCCACGACTCCCGAAGAAAATAAAAGTTCATCGTAACCAATTGCTACGAGTACATCACCATCTTCAGCGTATAGGCGCGATGTCACCGCCAATATAAGTTACAAAAAAGTGCCGGCGCCGGCCATTCTTCAACCTTGGCACAACACCTCGCCTGGCCACCGGCGGCGCCGAAGAGGACGGCTCCATGCGGGGTGAGCCCCGAGGGACACACCGCACTTCGGCGCATCAATCAGCCGCGCGCCAGCACCGGCTGAAGCGCCTTGCCCGTGTGCGTTCCCAGCGCCACCACCTGCTCCGGCGGCGCCGCGGCGACGACCCTGCCGCCGGCGGTGCCGCCCTCGGGCCCCAGGTCGATGATCCAGTCGGCCTCGGCAATGACGTCGAGGTCGTGCTCGATCACCACCACGCTGTGGCCTCCGTCCACCAGCCGGTGCAGCACGCGGATCAGCTTCTCCACGTCGGCCATGTGCAGGCCCACCGTCGGTTCGTCCAGCACGTACAGCGTGTGGGGCGCCTTCTGGCCGCGCCGCGTGACATCGTCGCGCACCTTGGTCAGCTCGGTCACCAGCTTGATGCGCTGTGCCTCGCCGCCCGACAGCGTCGGCGAGGGCTGGCCCAGCGTCAGGTAGCCCAGGCCGACGTCGCGCAGCAGCTGCAGCGGATGCGCGATGTTGGGCATGGAGGCGAAGAACTCCACCGCCTCGTCCACCTCCATCTGCAGCACGTCGCCGATGCTCTTGCCGCGCCAGGTGACGGCCAGCGTCTCCGGGTTGAAGCGGGCGCCGCGGCAGGCCTCGCACGGCACCTTCACGTCGGGCAGGAAGCTCATGGCGATGGTGCGCACGCCCTGGCCTTCGCAGATGGGGCAGCGGCCTTCGCCGGTGTTGAACGAGAAGCGGCCCGGCCCGTAGCCGCGCGCGCGCGCCTCCAGCGTGTCGGCGAACAGCTTGCGGATGGTGTCCCAGAAACCGATGTAGGTCGCCGGGCAGGAGCGCGGCGTCTTGCCGATGGGGGTCTGGTCGACTTCCAGCACCCGGTCGATGGACTGGTAGCCGTCCACCGACTTGCAGCCGCTCCACTTGGGCCGCTTGCCGGCGGCGTCGGCGTCGCGGCCCGCCTTGGTCGCGCGCTGCTGCACCGCCGCCTGCACGTTGTGCAGCAGCACGTCGCGCGCCAGCGTCGACTTGCCGGAGCCGGATACGCCGGTCACCACCACCAGGCGCTTGAGCGGCACGTCGACGTCGACCGACGCCAGGTTGTGCAGGTCGGCGCCCCGCAGCCGCAGGAAGGACGTGGGTGCGCCGGCGTCGCCGGCCGGTGGCGGCGCCAGCTTGCTGGCCATCTGCGCCAGCAGCGAGCGCGGCTTCTTGCCCTTGGTCACCGGCGCCGGCAACTCGGTCACCGGGATGCCGGGCTCGCGTCCCGCCATCGCATCGATGGGGCGGCGCGGCTTCAGCGGATGCTTCATGGCGTGCAGCAGGTAGCGTCCGGTCAGCGACTCGTCCGAGCGCGTCACCTCGTCGGCCGTACCCTGCGCGATGACGCGGCCGCCGCGCTTGCCGGCGCTGGGCCCGATGTCGATGATGTGGTCGGCGCGCCGGATGGTGTCCTCGTCGTGCTCCACCACCACCAGCGTGTTGCCCTTGCCGCCCAGCTTGTGCAGCGCGTCCAGCAGAATCTGGTTGTCGCGCGCATGCAGGCCGATGGTCGGCTCGTCCAGCACGTAGCACACGCCCTGCAGGTTGGACCCCAGCTGCGCCGCCAGCCGGATGCGCTGCGCCTCGCCGCCCGAGAGCGTCGGTGCGCCACGGTCCAGGGTCAGGTAACCCAGGCCCACTTCTTCCAGGAACTCCAGGCGCGAGCGGATCTCGGGGATCAGGTCGCGCGCGATGCCCTGCTCGCGCGCGCTCAGCACGTCGGCCACCTGCAGGCCCTCGACCCAGCGGCGCACGTCGCGCACCGACAGCGCCGCGATGTCGGCGATGCCGGTCTTGTCGAAGCGCACCGCGCGCGCCTGCGCGTTCAGGCGGGTGCCGTGGCAGGTGCCGCACACCTCGTCGGCGAGGTCCTCCACCTCGGGCTCGGCGAAGGTCTGCTCGCGGCCGCGGTCCTCGGCAGCGAGCAGCGTGTCGTCGAAGGCCTTGCGCTGCTCGCCCGTGAGCTTGACGCCGGTGCCCACGCAGTCGGGACACCAGCCGTGCTTGCTGTTGTACGAGAACAGGCGCGGGTCCAGCTCCGGGTAGCTGGTGGCGCACACCGGGCAGGCGCGCAGCGTGGAGAACACCTCCACCCGGCCGATGCCGTCGTGCCTGGCCTCGCCCTTGCTGAAGGCGGTGCGCAGGCCGTCCAGGGGCGCGAGCACGTGGACCACGCCCTTGCCGTGCTCCAGCGCCACCGCCAGCTTCTCGCGCAGCAGGCCCTCGTTGGCCGGCGTCACGTCGAAGTCGCACACCGGCAGTTCGATGGTGTGCTCCTTGAAGCGGTCGATGCGGGGGAAGCCCGTGGTCGGCAGGAAGTTGCCGTCCACCCGCAGGTGGGTGTAGCCGCGCGGCCGCGCCCAGTCGGCCAGCTCGGTGTAGACGCCCTTGCGGTTGACCACCAGCGGCGCCAGCAGGCCGATGTGCTGGCCGCGGTAGCGCTTCATGAGCTGCGCCACGATGGAATCGGCGGTCTGCGGCTGCACCGCGGCGCCGTCCTTCACGCAGTGCTGCACGCCCAGCTTGACATACAGCAGGCGCAGGAAGTGCCACACCTCGGTGGTGGTGCCCACCGTGGACTTGCGGCCGCCGCGCGACAGCCGCTGCTCGATGGCCACCGTCGGCGGGATGCCGTACACCGCGTCGACCTCGGGCCGCCCCGCCGGCTGCACGATGGAGCGCGCATAGGCGTTGAGCGACTCCAGGTAGCGGCGCTGGCCCTCGTTGAACAGGATGTCGAAGGCGAGCGTCGACTTGCCCGAGCCCGACACGCCGGTGATCACGCTGAACTTGTTGTGCGGGATGTCGACGCTCAGGTTCTTGAGGTTGTGCTCCTTGGCGTTGACGATCTGGATCGCGTTCACGCGCTGGGTCTTGGGCGTGGCGTCTTGGGCATAGGCGTCGGGGGCCTTCTCGCTCAACGCCGAGCGTCCGGCACCCAACGTGGAATCGTATTCCCGCAACGCGTTCGCCGTGTGCGAGCTCGGATGCAGCTTCACTTCCTCCGGCGGGCCTTCGGCCACCAGCAGGCCGCCGCCGTCGCCGCCTTCGGGGCCGAGGTCGATCAGCCAGTCCGCCGCCCGGATCACGTCGAGGTTGTGCTCGATCACGATCAGCGAATGGCCGGCCTCCAGCAGCTTGCGCAGCGCGCGCATCAGCTTGGCGATGTCGTCGAAGTGCAGGCCGGTCGTGGGCTCGTCGAACAGGAACAGCGTGCCCTTGGTGGCCGTGGCCTGGCGCGACGACGACGCCGATCGCGCCGCCTCCGCCAGGAAGCCCGCCAGCTTCAGCCGCTGCGACTCGCCGCCCGAGAGCGTGGGCACCGGCTGGCCCAGCTTCACGTACTCCAGCCCGACGTCGACGATGGGCTGCAGCGCCCGGATGACGTCGCGATCGTTGGCGAACAGGGCCGCCGCCTCGCTGACGGTGAGCTCCAGCACGTCGGCCACGTTCAGCCGGCGCGGTGCCACGCTGCCCAGCGCCTGGCGCTCGATGGTCACCTCCAGGATCTCCGGGCGGTAGCGCTTGCCGTCGCAGTCGGGGCAGCGCAGGTAGACGTCGGACAGGAACTGCATCTCGACGTGCTCGTAGCCGGACCCGCCGCAGGTAGGGCAGCGGCCGTCGCCCGAATTGAACGAGAACTTGGCCGCGGTGTAGCCACGCTGCTTGGCCAGCGGCGAGGTGGCGAAGATCTCGCGCAGCGAGTCCCAGGCGCCGACGTAGCTCACGGGATTGGAGCGCGCCGTCTTGCCGATGGGCGACTGGTCGACGAACACCACGTCGGCCAGGTGGTCCCAGCCGAGCAGGCGGTCGTGCGCGCCCGGCGACTCGGTGGCGCGTCCGAACTGGCGCAGCAACGCGGGCGCCAGGATGTCCTGAACCAGCGTCGACTTGCCCGAACCCGACACGCCGGTGACGCACACCAGCCGCTGCAGCGGGAACTCCACCGCCAGGTTCTTCAGGTTGTGCGCGTTCGCGCCTTCCAGCACCAGCCGCGGGGTGGCGGCGGTGACGGCGCGCTTCACGCCCATGCCCACGTGCTTGCGCGCGCCGAGGTAGGCGCCGGTCAGCGTGTCGGCCTCGCGCAATTGGTCGACGGTGCCGTCGAACACGATCTGGCCGCCGCGTTCGCCCGGGCCCGGCCCCATGTCGATCACCCGGTCGGCCGCGACCATCACGGCCGGGTCGTGCTCCACCACCACCAGCGTGTTGCCGGCGTCGCGCAGGCGCTGCATGGCCTGGGTGATGCGGCCCATGTCGCGCGGGTGCAGGCCGATGCTGGGCTCGTCCAGCACGAACAGGGTGTTGACCAGCGAGGTGCCCAGCGCGGTGGTCAGGTTGATGCGCTGCACCTCGCCGCCCGAGAGCGTGCGGCTCTGGCGGTCCAGCGTCAGGTAGCCGATGCCAACGTCCACCAGGTACTTCAGGCGGGTGTTGATCTCCTCGAACAGCAACTTGAGCGCCTGCAGCTCGCCGGCGCCGGCATGGGCCTCGGCCTGGGGCTCGATCCGGTCGAAGAAGCGGCGCAGCCGGTCGATGGGCAGCAGCATCAGGTCGTGCACCGTCAGGCCGGGCAAGGCCTCGAGCTGCTCGCGCGTCCAGTCGACGCCCACCGGCATGAAGCGCTTGCCCGGCTCCAGCACCGCATCGGCGTCTTCCTTGCTGCCCAGGCGCCACAGCAGCGCCTCGGTCTTCAGGCGGGCGCCGCCGCACACCTCGCACGGCGTGTAGCTGCGGTACTTGGACAGCAGCACGCGGATGTGCATCTTGTAGGCCTTGCTCTCGAGGTACTCGAAGAAGCGCTTCACGCCGTACCACTGGCGGCTCCAGTTGCCCTCGCGGTAGTTGGGGTTGCCGTGGATCACCCAGTGCTTCTGCTCCGGGCTCAGCTTGGCCCAGGGCGTGTCGCGCGGGATGCCGGCGGCCTCCGCGTACTTCATCAGGTCGTCCTGGCATTCGGCCCAGGCCGGCGTCTGGAAGGTCTTGACCGCGCCGGCGCGCAGCGTGAGCTTGTCGTTGGGGATGACCAGGCCGTAGTCGACGCCGATCACGCGGCCGAAGCCGCGGCAGGTGTCGCAGGCGCCCACCGGCGAGTTGAACGAGAACATCGACGGCACCGGGTCGGCGTAGCGGATGTCGCTCTCGGGGCAGTGCAGGCCGGTGGAGAACTTCCAGACCTCGCCGCCCGGCTCCCCACCCTCCTGCGGGCTGCCCGCGCTGGCCGCGCCGGCCTCGGCCACGTACACCGACAGGCGCCCGCTGCCCCGCTTCAGCGCCACCTCGATCGCCTCGATGGCGCGCGCCTTCTCCACTTTCTGGATGCGGAAGCGGTCGGCGACCACGTCGAGCACCTTGCGCACCCCGGTGATGGTGGAGACCTCGCGCTCGGCCTGCACGCGGGTGAAGCCGGAGGCGGCCAGCCACTGCTGCACCTCCTCGGGCGTGGTGCTGCCGGGCAACTCCACCGGGAAGGTCACGACCAGCCGCGGGTCGGCTTCGCGGGTGCGCTCCATCAGTTGCGCATAGATGGTTTCCGGCGAATCGTGCCGCACCGGCAGGGCGGTCTGGCGGTCGAACAACTGCGCCGCCCGGGCGAACAGCAGCTTCAGGTGGTCGTTCAGCTCCGTCATCGTGCCCACCGTGGAGCGCGAGGAGCGCACCGGGTTGGTCTGGTCGATGGCGATGGCGGGCGGCACGCCTTCCACCCGGTCGACGGCGGGCTTGTCCATGCGGTCCAGGAACTGGCGCGCGTAGGCGGAGAAGGTCTCCACGTAGCGCCGCTGCCCCTCCGCATACAGGGTGTCGAACACCAGGCTGGACTTGCCCGAGCCGCTGGGGCCGGTCACCACCGTCAGTTCACCGGTGTGCAGGTCGACGTCGAGGTTCTTGAGGTTGTGCTGTCGGGCGCCGCGGATGCGGATCGAGCCTTGGGACATGGAGGAGGGGCCTTGGCGGTACAAGGGCAAACATTCTAGGGAGCCGACTCGGCGGCGGTTGGCCCGCCCGGCGATGCCCCTGGCCTGCCACGGTCATGCGCAAAAGTGTTGCAGGTACTCAACGGATGTAACCATAACTTCTACAGTAATCCACCCCTTGGACTAAAGTCGAGCTGTGCCTAGAGTTCCTTCGGTCTGACTTTTCGTTGGGGTCTGGAATGAAGATGTACGTTGCAGCGGCGCTCGCCGCATTGGCGCCCCTGTGCGCCTGGTCGCAAATCGTGGTCGGCCAGACCGCGGGCTTCAGCGGCATCGTCGCCGGCGGGGTCAAGGAGACCACGGACGGCGCCAAGCTTTGGCTGGACAACGTCAACGCCAAGGGCGGCGTCAACGGGCAGAAGATCGAACTCGTCTCCATGGACGACAAGTTCGAGCCCAAGCTGGCGGTCGCCAACGCCCGCGTGCTGATCGAGGAAAAGAACGTCACCGCCCTCTTCCTGGTGCGCGGCACCCCGCACAGCGTGGGCATCGCGCCGCTGCTGGAGCAGCATGGCGTGCCGCTGGTCGCCCCGTCCACCGGCGCCATGGTGCTGCACCAGCCGGTCAACAAGTACATCTTCAACGTCCGCGCCACCTACCAGCGCGAGGCCGAAAAGGCCGTGACGCACCTGCACACCCTGGGCGTCAACCGCATCGCGGTGGTCTACGCCGACGACTCCTTCGGCACCGACGGCCTGGAGGGCGCGCGCAAGGGCTTCGCCAAGGCCGGCTTCGAGCCGGTGGCGGTGATCAAGGCCGACCGCCTCAAGCCCGACTACGCCACCATCGTCCCCGCCATCACGTCCAAGCAGGCCCAGTCGGTGCTGTGGATCGCCTCCGGCAACGCGGTGGCCGAAGGCGTGAAGGCCCTGCGCGCGGCCAAGTCCGCTGCCCAGGTGGTGACCCTGTCGAACAACGCCTCCAGCGGCTTCGTCAAGAGCCTCGGCGACGTGGCCCACGGTGTGATCGTGACGCAGGTCTTCCCCTACGAACGCTCCTACGCCTATGGCTTCATCAAGGAAGCGATGGCCCTGGCCAAGGCGAAGAACATGGAGCTCACGCCCGCCATGCTGGAGGGCTATGCGGCGGCCAAGGTGCTGGTGGAGGGCCTGCGCCGCGCCGGTCCCAGCCCGACCCGGCAGAAGCTGGTGACGGCCCTGGAGAGCGTGCGCAACTACGACATCGGCGGCCTGGAAGTGAGCTACGGCCCGGACGACCGCACGGGCCTGGACTTCGCCGACCTGTCCATCATCGGCAGCGACGGCAAGTTCAAGCGCTAGCCGCATCGGTGTCGCAGGCGCCTGCGCCGGCGGGCGCTGCCGGATGCCGGCGCGCTCTCAGCGCGCGCGGCCGCCCCGGGGCGACCGGCGCGCACGAGGCATCAGTGCTTCGCGTCCGAGGCCGCGCCGGTGGGCGCGATCACCTCGGTGCCGTGCTTTTCGCCGCTCATGTCCACCTTGTCACCGGCGCGCGAAATGACGAACAGCGCGAAGGCGGCAAAGACGGCGAAGGCGATGGCGATCTTCCACATGGTCTGTCTCCGGTTCTTGTAAGGGAACCCGCATTCTTGGACCAGGCTCCTGACGCCGGTCTGACACGGATCAGCTGCGGCGAGCCCCGACCGGGACCGCGGCGGCCCGTTCCCACGCACCGCTGGCGAACCAGGCGTCGCCCTCCAGCCAGGCGCGCAGCATGGCCAGGCCATCGAGGCCCCAGAACAGCCGGCCGTCGACCTCGAAGGTGGGCACGCCGAACACGCCCCGGGCGATCGCCGCATCCGTGTTGGCCTTCAGTTCGGACTTCACTTGCGCCGACGCCGGGTCGCGTGCGGGCTGCAACAGCTGGCGCACCTCCTCCAGCCGCACGGCATCCGCCGCATCCGCGCCGCCGCGCCAGACATGGCGGAACAGCGTTTCGCAGACATGGCGGTTCGGGCCGCAGGCCACCGCCAGGCGCAGCAAGGCCAGCGGATTGAAGGGATGTGCCGCCGGCATGTCGAGCGGGACGCCGTGCGCGTGCGCCAGCCACAGCACCTGGCGGTAGGTCCAGTCGCGCTTGGCCGCGATCTCGGCCGGCCCACGCTGGCCGTGGTGCTGCAGCAGCCCGGCGAACAGCACGGGCCGGTGCTCCACCGCGTAGCTCAGGCCCTTCAGCGCCTGCGGCAGGTGCTCGAAGGCGAGGTAGGCATACGGCGAGATGAAGTCGAGGTGGAAGGTGATGGTCTTCATGGCTCCGCCCGCTCCCGCAGTTGCTGCCACAGCGCACGCTTGCCGGCCTCGTCCAGCAGGCCCCATGCCGCGATTTCGTCCAAAGTGCGGAAGCAGCCTTCGCACAAGCCGGTGGCGGGATCCATGCGGCACACCGAGATGCAGGGCGAGGGCACGGGCGCACCGGGGCGCAGCGACGCGGCCGTCTCGCGCAGCAGCTCCGCCGCGCTGCTCATGGCGCCGAGCCGAGCGCCGCGCGCCGCGCCGGGG